>NZ_CP041618.1 GCF_014217995.1 Campylobacter vulpis | reverse complement strand
AGTTTATCCTTGTAATTTTTGTTTTTTTGCAAGGATATTTTAGCATTATTCATTAATATTTAAAGCCTTAGCCTCCTTTAAGATTAGTTTTCTTATGTAGGTGCTTGATTCAGTATTAAATTCTAACTCCATCAATTTCTTTAGCGTTTCATATTCTTTTTGATTGAGTCTGCAAACGACCATATGTTCTCTTCTTAATTCTTTATCAATTGTTTTTCTACCAGATGATTTTTTCTCTGCTTTTTTGTAAGTTTTTTGAGAGCTTGTTTCAGATTTTAAAGCTTCATCAATTGTAAAAGGCTTTTTTTCCATTATGCTTTTTCCTTTTTAATAAAATGTAGAAGTCTTTGGTATTCATTAAAGAAATTTGTATAGCTTAACCTTGAAAGATTATTTTCATTGTAGAGTTCAGTAAAAGAAGCTCCACTACTCATAGAATTTTCAATGATTTTTGAAAATTTGAAAAAGAAAAGATTTAAATCTGTAAAATTACTTTCAAGAGTTTCACAAATTTGTTTTTTTTCTTTTTCGTCCCTGTAATCTGTAACTAAGATACAAACTCTATCATCATTACCTATTTCATTTAAAGTTTCTAGTGTTCTAAGTAAAGAATTATAATTGCTTGTGCAAGGAATAATAACAACATTGCTCTCTTTGACAATACTCAATACACCTTTTTCCACAAAACCGCCAAAATCATAAACGCAATTATCTATTTTTTTTGGCGTTGGTAGAATTTTTGCTTTCTCAGGATAAATTTTTTCAATAATAGAATTATCATTGCTTTGTAAAAAATATCCTAAATCTTTAGCAATAGAAAAAGCAAAAGGGGTTTTGCCGACCCCGCCTTTCTTATTTATGATAGATATAATCATCATTTAACCTTTAAATTTATTTGTATAACATTATATACTATTATTTATTAATATATTATAAAATATACTAATAATTATTTAAAGATATGTATGCTAAAAGTAGATTTTGCTTATCTTTATATTATAGGTATTTTTAAAGGCTTTTCTTTCATCTTTCTAACCTTAAGCCCTGTTTTGATTTTTTGCTTTCTTTTTGCCTCTTTTGCTTCTCTTAAGAGAGCATATCGTTTAGCCTTTCTTTCTACTCCGCTTTCTTGTTTGTTCATTTTCATTGTAAAATCCCATTTCTTTTAAAAGTTTTTCTAATTCTTGTTGAAAGTAAATTCTAAGTCTTGTATCTTCTTCATAAAATTCTTTAACAACTTTGCCATTTTCATCATATTTGTTTTCAAATTTTTGATGGAATTTTTTAAAAGCTTCTTTTTCTTTTTCCATAAAATCCACTAATTCTTTGTTTTCGTGGATATTACCTATAACCTCAGTGCAACCCTCGCAATATTCATCATCTAAATTGCAATCATCGCTAAAGAAAAAACCTCGCTTTTTATCGTAATTTATTGTATATAAAAATTTCTCACTATCATTTGGTATAAAAAGCACAATATCATTTTCAAAAATTTTTACACCATTTTTATCTTCAAATCCTGTGTAAAGTTCTAGTTCTAAATCTTCTAATTTTTGAGTTCTTTGTTTGTATGTTTCTTTTGAAATGTTAGTTTTGATGTAAAATTTATATTTTTCTGTAAGCTTTTCACCATCACCGCAACAAGCTAAAAAATAATTTTGATTGATTTTTTCAAATCCTATTTCATCAAGGTAAATATAACTACCATTAAGCCAAATTCTAAAATCAAAGTCTTTTAACTTCATTTTTCTCCTTTCAGTTTTTTGCCATAGCAATTATTATTGAGATATACATACAAAATACAAGTGCAACACTACCAATTATGGCAAATCGCTCTATGTATTTTGTATCTTTATTTTGCTTTTTTAATTTAAGTCTATATCTACCAAATAGCAGTTCAATATAAATATAGAAATTCACAGGCAATATACAAAGAAGCAAAATTGCAATAGGTTGTTCTTCTAAATAATAAAGTCCGCAACAAAAAAGAAAAATTAAAAAAACAAGCATTGCTATGCAGATCTTATAGTTAATGTTTTCATAATATTTATCTTCGTTATCTTCGTGCTTTGTCATTGTTTATCCTTGTTGTGATTAAATAATTTTCGTATAATATTAATATATATTAGTAAATATTATATAATAAAATATATTTATAATAAATTATATTTTAGGTTTTCCATTATCATCATAATACATAGCCTTACAGCCTTGTTTAAATTCATTACAGCCCCACCACCAGCTTTTACCATTTTTACTTTTCATTCTCTGCAAGAATCCTTTATCACATTGCGGACATTTATATGTAGTGTCGCTATTGTTTTGTTTTGTTTCAAAATTTGGTTTGCCTTTATTATCAGGATATATAGCCTTACAACCCTCCTTGTATTCACTACACCCCCAAAAATCTCCATATTTTCCCTTGCGTTTTATTAGATAGCCTTTATCGCATTGCGGACATTGAATTTTTTGCTGATTTTTATCTTCTAAGATTTTAAAATCTTTGTTATTGCTAATTCTTTGAATTTCACCGATGACTTCTTTTGTTACTTCCTCTAAAAATTGCCCTCTTGTAAGCTCTTGTGCCTCTATCATTTTTTGTTGTTCAAACCATAAAGCTGTCATATCAGGTGTAGTAAGAGCTTTTGGAGAAAGTGCGATTAAATCCCTACCTTTTTGCGTAGATTTAACAACTTGCTTTTTATCTTTGCTTACCTCTATATATTCTCTTTCAATAAGGGTTTTTATGTGATTTGACCTTGTAGCAGGTGTGCCTATACCCCCGCTTTCTCCTTTTTTGTCTTTATCTTTTTCCATCAGTAATTTTTTAATTTTTTCATCGCTTACATATTTTGCGACACTATTTAAATCTTTAAGTAATGTTGTCATAGTGTAATAAGGGCGAGGTTTTGTTTGCTTCTTTTCAATCTGCACCAAAGCACATTTTGCATTATCATTATCTTTTAAGCTAGATAAATCATATTCGTTTTTATCACTATCAAGCTCCTCTTCTTTATCGGTATCAATATTTTTCCATAGACTTCTAAAACCGCTTTTTGTTGTTTTGCTTTGTGTTGCGGTAAAAATTTTTTGATTGATTTCTAAATTAATTGTGGTGGTTTGATATTCTCTAGGCTGAAAAAATTGAATGATAAATCTTTTAGAAATTAAATCATAAACGACTGATTCATCTTTGCTTAATTGTGATGAAATCTTGTTTTGAGTAGGAATGATTCCATAATGTGCTGAAATGTTCTCATCATTAAAAGCTTTGCTTTTTATTTTTGTATCACTACCAGCGATGAGAGCTTCAATCTCATCATTATTTAAATTTGTTTTTATGGAATTTAAAATTTGTGGAGCTTCTTCAAAGATTGTTTCAGGAAGATACTGACAATCTGACCTATTGTAAGTAATTGCTTTATGTTTTTCTCTTAAGGATTGTGTGATTTGTAGGGTTTTATCAGGGCTAAATCCAAAAAATTTTGCACACTCTGCCTGTAAAATAAGTAAATTATAGGGTAGTGGCGGATATTCTTTTTTATTTTCTATCTTTACATTTATTTTTGCATTTTGATTTTCGCACATATTTTTAATTTCTTTAGCTAGATTTTCATCTGTAATTTTTTCTTCTGTCTTTAATCGTGCTTGAATTGTATGATTGTTAATTTCAAAATTTCCAAGTAAGGAATAATAATCTATGCTTTTAAAGCTTTCAAATTCTTTATCTCTAGCAACTATAAGTCCTAAAATAGGAGTTTGCACTCTTCCTACACTTAAGATGCCCTCAAAATTGTTTTGTCTAGCAATGATGGTGTAAGCCCTTGTAAGATTAATTCCTACTATCCAATCAGCTTGACTTCTTGCAAAGCCTCTTTCGCTCATACCTTTAAAATCTGTATTAGATTTAATTTTTGCTATTTCTTCTTTGACTGCTTTTGGAGTTAAGTCATTAATTAAAACTCTAAAGACAGGTTTGGAGCTTTTAGAATACTGAATAATTTCATCGACTAAGATTTGTCCCTCATCATCTGCATCCCCACAATTTACAATAGAAGTAATTTTGTCGCTATGGATTAAATCGCAGATGATTTTGAGCTGTTTTCTGCTATCTTTCTTAGGTAAATATTTAAATTCTTTAATGGGTAGTGGCAAATCCTCAAGTTTCCACAGCTTATATTTTTCATCATATTCTTCAGGTTTAGCAAGTTCTAAAATATGCCCAAAAGCCCAAGTAATAATGTCATTTCCTTTTTGTATGTAGCCTTCGCCACTTTTATAACTTCCTTCTAGTCCTTCCGCAATGGCTCTACCAAGTTCAGGTTTTTCTGCTATAAATAATCTCATTTTTTACCTTTCTTTATTACTGGATAACATAAATAATTATTAGAATATAATAGTTATTTATGTTATATATTATTAATTATAAATATATTTTATATTACAATAATTATTATAAATACACACCCATAAGGGTGTGTATATCATCTTTCTAAGCCTTTATCTTGCTTTTTTTCAGGCTCTTTAATCTCTTGGGTTTGCTGCATTTGTTGCTTTTGTTTTTGTGCTTTCATTTCAGCTTCATTAACAACTTCAAAACCTGCATTTGAAATTACAGCTACAAATTCTTTGCCTTTTTCTTTGAGTTCGCTTTTTAGCTCCTCGTTGTAGAGTCTCACATTAGTTTCCAGATAATGACTTTTAGATCCATCTTGATTTTGGTGTTCTGTAATCCCAACTCCCTCAATTAATTCTTTTGCGGATTCTCTCTTTTGATTAATGGTGTAGTAAAAATAACCTTGCTCATTGACATTAGAGTTGATGTAGATAAAATCATCTCTATTTTGTGAATTAGTAGGTTTTAAGACGATATTATGAGTTTTTTCATCTCTATTAACAAAATAGTTTTTCCACTCATTATTAATCTTTGCAGAAAAAAGCACAGCACCGTGTTCCATTGCCGCAACTTGTCCTGCTTCTTTAATCACATCAATCAAAGCAGTATCCACTTTTCTTTGCTGAATATCACCCTCCTTGTTTTTGTAGTTTAAAGCATTGTTTGTATCAATAACAATCTTATCATTAACTAATCTTCCAAATGCCATTTTTATCTCCTTAAAAATTTTTTGTTTTTTGTTTTTTGCAATTTTTATATATAATTCCTCCGTTCATTCACCTCCTTGTAGTGTGATTTGAATACTATTTTTATTTTCCGTAAGAATAGTTTTTTGTTTTTTTGCAAAGCTCAAGGTGAGGCTTTTATCGTCTTCATTAACGGAGATTGTTGCCAAGCCTTGAGTGATTACGCTTACTCTTTTTTGTAAATTTTCAAGTTCTGTATTTTTTGTATAAATAAGAAATAGCAGAATACCAAGCGTTATACCAAGTCCAATTGTTGTAAAGCTAAAAAATATAAGAAATGATTTTGTATTCTTTATCATTTTTGTAAATATTTGCGAGAAAATATTAAGCTTATCTTTGCCATCTTTGATAAAGCTATCAAGAAAGTCATTGTAGTTTTGTGCATTATGAGAAAGTTTATATTCCACTATCTCGCAAAATTGATTAATCTGTTCATTATATTTTTCTAATTTTTCATCTAATGATATTTTTTGAATTTCATTAGCAAATTTTGCAAAATCTTCCATAGTCTTTCTTATGGAGGCTGTTTTGCTGATGAGTTCTTTTTCCTCATCGTTTGGAGGATTTGTAAAATAAGAAACAAGAGCCAAATGCGTATTATTTAGCTCTATATAATTATTTTCTAAATCTTTAAAAATGCCATCTTCCGTATTGCTTTGCGAGTTTTGTTTGCCAATATGAATTTTGGCATTAATTTCTTTCATAATATTGGCAAATTTTTGTAATAACTCATTGTAATTAGTCGCAGATATTTCTTGCTCATTATTGACAATTTCAAAAAGATTTTCGTTAGAATTAATCTCGTTCATCATTATTTCTCATTAACCCAACATTCTTTTTTGATAGCCATTTTTTGATAATAAGCAATATTAATTTTGTAATATTTAAACCCAATTTGTTTTCTTTGATTTTGAGGCAATTTTATAAATTCATATCTGCTAATTTCTGTTAATTTTTCTCCTTGCTCTCTTTGCGATACAGGTAAGGCATTGTAAATTTCTTGCGAGATTTCCTTTAATTCATAGCCTCTTTGCCATTCTTCTTGTTCGTAAAATTTATTGTTGCAAGTGTATTTTAAGTGATAATCTGTATATTTTGATGAAGATAGCAATCTGCAAGAATTTGTTAATTGTGGATTGATTCTAAAGCCATAAATATTTACATTTTTACACGAAGTGCCATCTCCAGCTCCACTACTCTCGCAAAATTGTTCAACTCTCAATAAGGTTTTTTCGATACGCTGATTCAACGCTTCTACGCTACAAGCTCCATCTAGGTTCGCTAAAATTTCGTTTTTATATTTAAGCATTTCACTATCTGCATCTCCTATGGGGCAAAGATTTAAAAAAGCTTTTCTAGCATTAATAGTTTTCCACGGCTTTTTAAAATGTATGCTAAAATATCTTGCTAAAGAGGCACTACATTCTGCTGGTTGAGTAGGACTTGCTAGACAAAGCATTGCCTCGCACGCTAATCTAGTATCTCCTGTTAGCATTTCTAATTCTATTGCATTAGAGGATACAACACCAAAAGCTAAAATAGATAAAAGAACTTTTTTCATTTTTTACTCTCCTTTAATTTTGTTAAAAAATAAAATACTAACCTTGTTGTAATCCTCTTCATAAGGATTGATAGGCTGTAATTCAATAGGGATAATGACTTGATTTTTGATAAAATATTCCTTGTAGGCTTGTATCAAATCTTCTCTACCGACTAAAATCATTCTACTAGCATTGTGAGCTAATAAAAAAGTTTTCGTTATAAGCTCATTTTTGATAAAGTCATCTTTTTCTGATTTCTTTTCAGCGATGATTTGATAAGTCCAATTTTGTGAGCTTAAAAAGCTATCTTTTGGAACAAAGTTATATTGTTTTTCCAAAATGGAAGTGTTAATAGTTAAAATAGAACCATTATCTAATTTTTTTGGTTGTGGGGCAGAACACCCAACTACTAATGAAGCAATTACAGCTAAACTAAGCGACATTTTTTTCATTGTTTTCTCCTATGATTTGAATTTTTATTTTGCATTCTCCTTTTAAGATTGCATTTTCTAATTGTTCTCTTGTTGGAATTTTTCTTATTGTTGATAAGCTTTTTGAAACAGCTTTAAATTTATCCATAAAATAAGAATCTGAATAATAAAATGCTTTATTGCATAAGATAGGTTTGCCACTATCAATAGTAATCAACTCGTTTTCAAAAGCCATTTCTCTTAGCTCTTGCGGTAACATTAAAGCTCTACTTGCTTCACTAATACTTCTTGAGCCACCACCATTACCACTTGTATTAATACTTCTTGAGCTTGTTTTAAAAGTGGTATTTCCTAAAATCCTAGAAATAGCCTCTGCGTCTTCTTGCTCTCTTGGTGCATAAAAAATTTGACAAGCGTGATTTGTTAAAAGTGTTTTAGCTCCTTCTTTTCCATAACCTAAAGGCTGTTGCGTTTCAAGTTGCGAGTTAGATTGATAAATCATTAAAGAGCGTAGCCAATATCCAGCCATAAAGCTTACAGCAGATTGATAGATAGGAATTCTACCGGGTGCAGTAAATTCGTCCATAACCATTAAGCAGGTGTATTTTAATTCTTTATTGCTTTGTGGTAATTCTTTAGTATTTAGTAGAATAAGTTGCGACCAAAATATATTTAAAATAAATCCAGCATTTGCTAATTGATCAGGCGTAATTCCTATATAAATTGTCATTTTCTTTTTGCGTAAATCTCTTAAATCAAAATCACTTGTTTCTGTGCTTAATCTTAGAGTTTCACTTTCAAATGGCACAAGAGGAGCATTAAAAGAACTCATTACGCCCGATTTAGTTGCGTCTGAGCTGATATTAAAATAAGTTTCTAAGCGTCTTATGGTAGCTTCATCTAAAATTTCACAATAGACTAAAAAATTGTATGTATCATCAAAGCCTCTAATATTATTTTCCTCATTTTTAAGAGTTAAACCTTTTGAGAGTTGTAAGATATTGTAAAAGTTAAATTCTCCTACATCTACATTAAAAGCTTTTTGAAAATCTTTTCCATTGTTACTAAGTTGCAAATCACGCCATAAATAACAAAGTCCTATGAATAGATTTTGAGCCAATCCATTGAAAAATTTTGAAGTGGAATCTCCATCAAGTGGATAAAGGATATTGCCTAAATCCATTAATTGACTATCGCAATGCTCTTTATCATTCATATCAATGTAGGTTAAAGGATTGTAGCGGTGTGTTTGTCTTGAAAATGGATTAAAAAGATAAACTTCTTGTCCTAAGATTTCTTTTCTATATTTACTGGTGTAATCAAAGCATTCTTGCTTAATATCTTGCACCACAGCACTTTCTTGCCATTCTAATAAATTTGGTATCACAATACCCACACCCTTACCACTTCTTGTAGGAGCCCCTAAAGCTACAAATTGCTGACCCCCAAATCTTAATAATTTTCCCTTATATTTTCCAATAATAATGCCCTTATCTCCAAATAAATTCATTTTTTTAATTTCATTAAAATTAGCAAATCTAGCTTCGCCAAATTGAGATTTTTTGGTTTTTAAGGAAAACACCAAAAGAGTCAAAGCAAACAAGCAAAATGCGAAAGTGATACCCAAAGAAAGCCATATTTTTGGATAATGATTAGCGACTGCCTGTAAAGTGAAGTTAATGTTATAGATTTCAATCGCTTTCATTATTTTTACTTTGTTCAAAACAAAGAAAACAATAGGAGTTAGTAAATAGGTAAAAATGAAACCTACTAGAATAAGAAAAATAATTTGAAGGCTTTTATTGTTTTGCATTTATTTCTCCAAGTCTTTATTTTTGATAGTTTTGTTTGCATTATTTTTGGTGTTAAATTCTGTTAATTTTGATTTAAAATTTTTTGTTTGATTTGCATAGTATTTTGCTACTTTAGGATTTTTAAATTCCATTTGTTTATTAAGATTTCTATCAGAGTAAAAGGTTATAATTATCTCATCAGAGGGGGATAGTGGCGTATTCGAGTGACCCTCCCCTTTGATTAGTTTATAATTTGTGTCCGTTACAATTCTAAAACGCACACTTTCATTATTTTCCCATTCATAAACTCTAGCATCGTTACTATCTTTATAGGGTTCTTTAAATATTTTTAAATATTCTCTTATGGAGTTGCCAAGATTTAATAATTCTTCTAAGCTAATTTCTCCCTCACTACCTTTTTCTAAGTGAAGTCTAATATGCTCTGCACCTCTACCCTTATCTCTTCTTTCATTGTGCCAACCCTTAACATAATGCACGACATAATCTATAATGGCATTTTCAATAGCTTCAAGCTCTGCATTAATAGGAGTTGAGTTTTTTTCATTAAAACTTACATTATAAATGCCTCGTTTTTCTTTATTCATTACTTTCCTCTTTTTCTATCTCTTTAAAATAAATTCCACTAATACGCCTTTTTCCGTGATGGGCGTGGATATGAACGACAATATCAATCAAATCTTTCAGTGTTTTTTGGATAATTTCAAAAGGCACACATTGACCTTGTGGGTTTTGTAAAGTCATTAAGGCAAGTCGTGTAAATGTTTCTTCAGGGCTTCCTGCGTGGCAACTTGTGATACTCCCTCCGTGACCACTTGCTAAAACATTGATAAAATCATAAGTTTCAGCACCTCTAAGCTCTGCTAATAAAATCCTATCAGGTTTCATTCTTAAGCAGGACTTTAAAAGCGTTGCAGAATTTAAAAAATCCGTGCTTTTTGCTTCACTTGGATAAAATAATTGCACGAAGTTTTTATGTTCGTAAAATTTGATTTCTTCCACATCTTCAATCGTAATAATCCTATCATCAAGACTGATAAAATCAATTAGTGTTTTCATAAAGGTAGTTTTTCCACTCCCTGTTTCTCCAGCAATGATGATGTTTTTACCATAGCTTACAGCCTTAGAGATGAAGCTTTGATAATCTTTTTCTTTATAAAGCTTAATGAGTTCTGCATCGCTAGGTTTGATAGGGTTTGTATCATTAGGATTTAAATCCTCAAAAAGTCCGCTTTCAATATGATTTTGCATTTTAAAGCGAGTTTTGCTAGGTTTTCTAATGGTGATTGAAATATGTTCACTTTTAGTAGCAGGTGGGATAACGATTTGCATACGCTCTCCACCTACTAAAATACAACTAAGAATAGGACGAGAAACATCTATTTTGTCTTTTTTAAAAGCAGCAGCCGCAGTTGCAAAATGTCCAGCTTTTTCAAAGTCAAGCTTACTAGGTATAGCTTCCCATAATCCTTTAGAGTTTTGCAACCATACTTTATCATCGCCGTTGTAACAAATTTCATTAATAAAGTCATCTTTTAAAAATTCTCCAAAATATTGATTTGTGTATTTATCTAGGGTGATTGACATTCTTTTTCCTTGTAAGTTTATAAACCTTTGAAAAATCAATATCTCTATTGACATAAACGCCAACTAAATCGCCGTGATTTTTATAAAGAGTTGGCTTAATATCAATCATTTTTTCTAAAGCAGTGTTAGCGATTTCACCGACATTTTCTCTTGTATTCTCACTATAATTGTAGTAGTTATTGCCATTTTTATTGTTTTTGCTTAACTGGTCAGCTAGTATTGCCATACCATCATCAATCATTGAAAGTAAAATAGCAGAACCAAATCGTTTTAAATAGTGATGATCCACCCAGCCTTGCATTCCACTAGCACCTAGCTCATCAGTAGCTCCAGAATATACAGGAATAATAATATTATTAGGTGTTCTAATTTCTTGCCAAATAACAAAAAGTCTATCCATACCATCATCCATTTGACCCGCATTAAATGTTCCTGTAATAGTGCTACCTTTTTCAATTAAAAGTGTGTTGCCATTTGCAGAATAAACATCATTAGATACTATACAAGCAATTCCTCCTTTAATAGAGCTAACAAGCCTTGTTTTTAAAGCACAGCCAATATAAGTTCCTTTAGACAAAAGAAGATTTTGGTCAAACTCACTCACTTTAGCAATTGTAGGAGTGAAAACTTCACCTGTAAATTCTCCTCCACCTTGCAAATTATTAGAATTTTGCAAAGTGCCATTTTGTCCAAACTCAAACACGGTATTTGGTTTTTCTCCAAACTCTCCGCTATTTCCAGCATTGCCTCCATCAAATCCTCCGCTATTAGTTGAAGCAATGACCGTAACTCCTGCACCTTTTACAATTCTAGGCTTTGGAGGTTTTGGCTCAAGCATTAAAGGCTGTTCTTGTTGTGGTGTGTTAGCGATAAGCTCGTCAAATGTCTTTTGTGGAGGAGGTGGAACAAATTCTTTAGCCTTAACGCTTTGAGCTAAATCTTTATTTTCTTCCTTTGGTGTTTCTTCAACACTTTGATTATTTGATGAAAATGATTTTAAGAAATAAACAATTAAAATGATGAGCAATAAACCGCCAATAGCAAAGATTGTATAAGCTTGTATCTTTTTGAGATGATTTTTTTGCTCACTCAATTCGCTTGTGTGGCTATCAAAGTCATTTTCTAAGCTATCTTGCTCTTTATTTTGCATAATTTACCCCTTATTTTTTATTAATTTCTCTTTGAATATTTTCATTAGAAGTTTCTCTTGTTTTTCTCAAAGGATTTTTTGCGTATCCACGATTAAAAATTCCTACGACCTTATCCCCACTTCTTAATAAAATTTGTTTTGTGGTTTTTTGTATCACTAAAACTTCATAGTTGCCGTCTTTTTTAATATGAGTGTTTAAAATGCTTTCTTTGCCATTTTCATACATAAAAACAGCAGGAAAGGTTTTAGTATTATCAAAACCTAAATAGGTAAAAACACCATCATCATACGCAAAATTTGGACTTATATCCTCACTGCCTTTATTGACTTTCATATAAAAATCCCAATTTCTAGGAATGGTATTTTTATCTAAATCCGTGCGTATATTTTCTTGCTCCACAGCTTCTAATAATTCTTTTGTTGCTTGTAAATCTTTTTGAGGATAGGAGAAGCTAAGTTTATAAGTTGTATTTTTATTATTAGCGACTAATTTTAAATCAAATACATAGGTATTTAAATTTGTGATGACAATTAAGTTTGTTTTCCAATCATAAGGATTAGGATCTACAACAAATTCTTGTGAGCTTTGTTGTTCTGCTGTGCTATTTTCATCTTGATGAACTAATTGCGTTTTGTAAGCTTTAGGTTTGATAAATAATAAATTGTCTTTTTGAGTTAAGTCCCAACCTTCAGCAAATCCTGTGGCAGTATTGATAATTCTTTCATCAACACCAAATTCTAAAACACTTACATAGCCATTTTTAGAATTAATTTGAAAAACATCATCGGCATTATAAACCGCATAAGCGATTCTTTTATCAAATGTAGAAGTTTTTGGGACATTCAAAGCCCAAACGAAATTACCTAATAATAAACTTGCTAAAATTATCTTTTTCATTTTTCTACCTCATTATCAATTCTGTATGTTAAAACTTTAAATCCTAGTGGATTTAATAATCTATTTTCTTCACTAGCTTTTCCTAGCGTGTAGTCATAACTTAAGGTGATGACTTTTGTAGCTTGTGATGTGCCTCTACTGGATAGATTTTTTGTAGTAATGTTTGCTCTTATTGTTGAAGTTTTAACTCCGTTGCTTTCTCCTAAAACAACACTTAAAATTTGCACGCTTACTTCATTAGAGTTTTTTAAAATTTGGTCTCTTGCATTATCTCCCTCATACAAAGCCCTATACTCATTTGCAACATTTTCTGAACTCATTAATTGGGTGAGCAAATAATCTTGGTTTAAAAGCTCGTAATAATAACCCTCTCTAGCTTTAATGTATTGGGAGATAAAGTATTTATCCAATGCTTCATTTTGCGTGATTTCTTTTTCATCAAGCAGAGTTAAAATATCCACCATACCTGTGGTGTTATCTACCCTTATTACATAAGGCTCTATGGTTTTTAAAGGTGTTAATAACACAACAGCAATAAGAGAAAGAGAGGCTATAAAGATTGCAACAAAAGAGATAAGCCACGCTCTTTTGTTGCTTTGCTCTATCAAATATCTAAAACTTGCTTCGTAATCTAATGCTGTATTAAAATCATTTTTCATTTGCATTACCTTTATTTAAGTCTTGATTTTGTGAATTAACAGGTATCCAACCTTTTTTATCGCTGAAAAAATCATCATATTTACCCTGATGTTTAGCACTACAAGCACTCAACATCAAAACACCAAAAAACAAAATAAAAACAAATTGAAATTTACGCTTCATTTCTAGCCCTTTCATACATTTTTTTAGCTAAACTATAACCACCCTTACCTAAACCCTTACCCACAGCCCAAGCACCTTTAGTTGCTAATTTTCCACCAGCTTTACCATAATTCATAGCCATTCCAGCAGCCTTACCTGCAGGTTTCATAGCTAATTGACCAGCAGGACTTAAAACAGAACTCATCGCACCACCCATAGCACCATCCATTGATACATTTGCGACCTTTTCAGCAAAGATTTTTGCAGAATAAATCATAATAACTAGTATCAAAGAGGCAATGACATAGAAAATGCTTGTTCCTAATACATCGTCTCCTGCGTAGGTTGCCTGTGAAAAATAGTTAATCCAAGATGACATTTGATTCATAAAGGTTTTTAAAAACAAGCCAACAAGTAAAAGCACAAGAGTATTTGATAATAAAAGCCCTATCCATTGTGTAAAGACATTTCTAGTAGCTTTAAAGATTAAAAGCCAAAATACTATAGGAGCAGAAATTACAAGCAGGGTTTGTGTAAAAGTTGTAACAATTAAGATAGAGAGTGTTGGAATAACAGCAATACAAAATCCTATATAACAAAGTAGCATTGCTACAATAGCTAAAATAGCACCTCCAATACCACTTGATTTAGCCCAAATTATGTTTGTAAGTTGTGCTGTGTTTGCAAACATTTCATCTAGATTTTGATACATTTGTGCTCCCCCACCAGCCCACTCATAAATTCCATCCATTGCACCAATAACTAAATCTAACCAACCTCCAAGATTTAAAGCAAAGGTAATAACTAAAAGCTTTCCTGCTATATCCCAAGTAAGCTCTCTAATAGGACTTTGACTTTTCCCCATTAACACCTCATAGCCTTTATACATAATGACTAGGGTGATAATGATAGAAAACAACACCATAAGTTCAGCAATCTTATCGCTTGTTCCTGTTTGTCTAATGGCATTAATAATTTGTTCTATACTTAGACCCAGAGTTTGAAAAAGATCTTTCATTATTTATCATTTGCATTTTGATTTTTGAAAAACTCCATAGCACTTTCTCTCGGCTTCTGAAGTGATTTTGAGTATTCCTGCATTGCTAAATCTTTTTTGATATTTCTTTGATTTTCATAGCTTGCATTAGCTAAATCAACTTGATTTTTTACCATTTGTATTTTTGCAACCTCTAGTTGAATAGCATTGCCCACATCAGTGCTTTCTTTAATGTCCTTTGAATTGACTAATCGCTCTTGCAATTTTTTAAGCGTTTGACTAATGGTATCCATTTGCTTTGAGGCTTGATTGTAGGTTTCTACTTGAGCAGCATAGGTGATTAAATCCATTTTGCAGATATTTTTTTCACTTTGACTCATATAGTCAAAATTACATCTATCAAAACTTGTATATTTGCCAAAAATTTCATTGCCTTTATCGCTTAAAAATTCTTGTGGGTCTCTTAGAACATCATTGTAAAAGGATTGAATGTTTTCTCCAGCTTCCGCAAAATCTGAATAGATTTGTTTTATATCTTTCACAAAAGCCACAGAATCTCTAATGCCTGTTTTTGATAAAAGTTCGTCTTTATAGGCTTGGATTTGTTTTTGATAGTGCGATACGGTTTCAGTCCATCTTGTGGCTTCTTTAGCCCACTCTGCAACTTGTTTAGCATTTTGTGTAGCCATTTGTTGATTTGCGGTCGTATCTACCACAGGAATACCTGCACTAAATGCTAAGTTAGGCAAAATTAATAAGGAAGTAAGAGCGATGAGGGATTTTTTAATCCCTGTTGTTTTGCTTGTATTTAATGTTTTTTTCATTTTATTACCTTTCTAGTGTTTTTTCTTGTTTTTTTGAAAGCTCTTTATCAATGGAATCTTCTAAAATTTGATTAATATCCTCTTGTAAAAAAGAAGATATATATTTATTATCCATATAAAATTGATACGCTTCATCTAAAACAATTCGCTTTTGATTTGCGGTGAGTTTTTCCATTGAAGAGTTTTTTTCAAATAAAAACAAAGCTTTGATTAGCTTTTCATAATTTAAAGCTCCCATTTTGTCTGCCAACTCTTCAACGCTTAAATTTTCCATAGATATAACTCCTTTTTTTATGTTTAAAATGGAATTTCTTCAGATTCCACATTAACGGCTTGGTGTTCATATTCAACGCTTGGTTCTTTTGGTGGATTTTGTATTTCTTGTGGAGTTTCTCTATCTTTTTTGCCTAACCAATAGAATTTAGACACGATAACGCTTAGTGTTGTTTTAACATTTCCTTGTTCATCGGTGTATTGACTAGATGATAATTCTCCACTACACGCAAATTGAGAGCCTTTTTTGATATACATAGAAGCACTTTCTGCACTCTTGCCAAATAAGACAATAGGTATCCAAGTCGTGCTACTTTCATCATTGCCTTTTTCATTTTTCCAACGCTTAGTGATAGCAAGAGAATTTTTTGCATAAAGTTTTCCTCCACTTGTATTACCTACTTCAAAATCTTTGCCCAAATAGCCGATTAAATTGATATTATTCATTGTTTAGCTCCTTTTTATTTGAGTAATATATTTTCATCGTTTCAACTCCTTTATATTGATTTGAGTTTGAGTTTTGTTTTTGGTGTTAAATTCTTTGAGTTTTGATTTAAAATCCTTTGCGGATTTGTCTTGTTGTGGTATAATTTCATTAGCAGTCGATGAAATGTTCTTTTGAACCAGTCGCCCGTCAAGACTTTGGGCTTGAGTGTAGGAGGTGTGGGCGTTCCTACCATCGGCTACTACATCTTTCTTTGCCATTAATTCTAAATTTTTCAATCTTTTTTCGTTAGCGTGAAAAATCTTGCTGATATTTTCATCTTTTCGAATCCCTACTTCACCCATTTTCTTTTCGTTTAGTTTTTTCCCTGCAATGTAGTCTTTTTCACTTTTTGGAGTTGGATTATTGATAATGATTTCAGGGTCATTGATAACTTTTTTGATTAAGTTGGCAACCTGTTCTTTGTTTTGAAACATTTCAGGGTGTCTGTCTAGTAAAATTTGTAAATCCGCAACAGCTTCTTTATCTCCTAAAAGATCTACTAATCTTTCACAAAGCTCAAAAATTTCTAATTCTTTATCACTCATTGCGAATTCTTTGGGTCTTTTGGTGTGCGATTATCAACAAGATAATCCAAAGAAAAAATATTTTTAGCTTCTTTAGAGTGCGGTTTATCTGTTATAATTACACTAATTTTGTAATCACTTTGAGGCAAATTTGGTTGCACAAGTGCCATTAAATCTATAATGTATTTATTAGGATTTAGAAGTTCTTTTTTTAGAAGTCTTTCCATTTCATTAAAGGCATTTAAAAAAGCGATTTTCCATTGTAGTGCAGTTTTTCCTGTAAAGCCCATTGCTAAAAGTGAAAAACCATCTCTGGTTAGATTATACATAGGCATTTTTCTATTAACTATCTTTCCATTTTTAGGGTTCGTTGTTTGCGAGGTTCTTACGACCTGCCGAAAATTGAGCATTTCGTTGGAAGCTCCTATTTCTCGTAAATCGCTTAAAATGCGTTCAATGCTTACTAGTATATGTTTATGTTGCTTTCCAAAAACCCTAGCTACATCTAAACTTGTGCAAAAAGTTTGATTATCTTGAGTGCTAAATTGCACTTCTTGTTTATTAATAACCACATTCATCGTTTCAACTCCTTTATATTGATTTGAGTTTGAGTTTTGTTTTTGGTGTTAAATTCTTTTAGTTTTGATTTAAAATCCTTTGCGGATTTGTCTTGCTGTGGTATAATTTCATTATGGACAGAGCCACGAAAATCGGGGTCATTAAAATAGGTAGCAGAGCTGACCCTGTCTGCTTGCCTCTGTCCCCTTTCTGTTTTACTATGAGCTGTTAGCAATCTATTAATTTCTTTACCATCTTGCTTGTATTCTCTACTTCCATAAGCTATAATATTTTTATCATTTGCTTTAACTCTCCAAGTATAATCATTTGTTTCCGCATTGTATTCAGGATTTACACCCTTAGCCACCTTAGGAAAAGAAAGCATTTCTTTAGTTGTTACCATACCTCTTAAATTTGGATTATCAAGGTGCTTAGTGATTTCTTTCTCCATAAAGTCTTTATCAACCTTAATGTCCCCTAGCTCACTTTTAACCATAGTATGTGTTTTATCCTCTTTTAGCACCTTATACATACTAGAGCTTTCTTTTTTGCTTTGTTTATCCCAAGCGAGGTCTTTAAGATTAAGTAGTCTTTGCTTAATCGCACCAAGAGTTTTTTCAAGCTCTTTGACTTCATTTTCTAAGGCTAAAATTTCTTGTCTTAGTTTTTTATCTCTCATTTATAACCCCTATGAATTCCTATAAAATTCTTTAAGCTCTGCCACTTTCTCATCAAGGCTTTTATGATTTTGTGCAAATATTTTTTCTATTGTGTCTATATGAGCTGTTCCTGTGGAGAGAATTTTTAAATTCTCATTGCCTAAAGAGCTTAAATCCAAAGTGCAAATAACTTTTTCATCTTGTCTTTTGATTAAAAATTGTCTTTTTGAGGGTTTAAACCCTTTAATAATCATATACTCATCATAGCTTAAGCCTATTCCTTTTACATATTCTTCTTCTTTAGCTTTTGGATTAGGTAAAAATACCATTGTTGCGGATTGTTCTATAAGTGTTGTTGCGTTTTTAAGTTTTAAAAAGTCTTCCACGCTTTGCGTTGCTAATCTTAGAAAGCCATTTTGTTTTCTAATGGTTTTAAATTTATTTTTAACTTCTTCTTGCACGATGTCATTTTCAAGCCACTTCCAAGCCTCATCTATATCAATACAAAGTCTTCTACCATCTGCTAAACTCATCACACGCCAAAGAATGTAATAGCTAAGTATCCCTGATACATCTTTATCATCTAAAAATTCTGTGCCATCAATGCCAAATAGATTAATTTCATCAGGGAAGTCTAAATTGTCAAATTCATTATCAAATACCCAGCCAAATTGTTTGCCTTTTTTAAAAAGTGCTAATCTTGATTTTAGAGAATTGTCATCATCTACATTTTCTGTTAAATTTTCAAGTAGCAAAGAGATAGGATATTTTCTCTCCTCCCTTTCAAAGCCTTTCATAAGAGAATTGACTGCATTATTAAGCATTTCCTCTTCTCTAGTTGTAAGGATTTCATTATTTCTAGTAACTAAAAGCTTCATTAGGGTTTGGAGTTGTCTTATATTTTCTTGTGTGCTTTCAACCATAAAAGGATTAAATCCTGTGGGCTTACCATTTTCAATGCTAATATATCTGCCACCTGCACATAAAATATTGCCTAAAGCCCCTTTGTCTTTATCCAAGTAAATGGCTGTAAATTTTCTGTTTTCTTGCGGTATATCATCAGGGAAAGTGTCTTTATTTGCATATTTAAGCATTTGATTGACGATAAAATTCATAAACACGGTTTTACCACCGCCACTTTGACCTAATATTAAGGTATTTGCTAAAAATAGCTCTCCAAAATCATTTTTATTAACTCCAGAGTTTTGATGAAAGTTAAAATAATAAGGTTGTTTATTAGGAGTTTTGAGTATGCTTACAGCATCACCCCAGCAATTTTTATCTCTTTTCCCCATAGAAAAATTATGTAAAGCTATTAATGAGGAATAATTAAGCGATGAAATAAGATTAATTCTTGGGCGTATGGCAAAATTTGATGGTAGTTGCGAAAAGAAAGTTGCACTTAGGGCAATGTTTGCTAGTGTTACTGCAAATCCTAATTCATTCATCTTTGTAATGACTTGATTTGCATTATCTTTACATTCCTTTAAGCTATCTCCATAAACAAGAATTGAAAAATGGTATTTTCCAAAAGAAATCTCCCCATTTGTGAGCTGATCTAAAGCTTCATCAATTTGCTCTACTTGCGAAAATCCATCATCTTCAGTTGCTATGAGCTGCTTTTTTTGTCTAGATATTGCGGATTTTGCGTCTATTCTAGGAATAGGTGAAAAGCTTTGAGTGATGATATATTCAATATCTAAATACATCAAAATATCTAAAATACCTGAAAAAGTTTCATTTGTATAATCTTTAATTTCAATACATCTAGCAAATCTTTTTACACCATCATTGCTATTAATTTGAATAGTTTCGTGTCCAAATTGTATGTTTTGTAAATTGCCATTTAAATATTGATGTATAGGAGCTTTTAAGACTCTTACAGGATTAATTTTTCCACCGAGTAGATAGTTGTAAAACTCTAATTGTTTTGAGTAAGTTTTATCATCTTTTAAATATGTTTTTAATCGTTTTGGATTAAAATCTTTGATATTTGCCTCCAATCTATCGGTAAATTCGCTAAATTTAATTAAAAATAAGCTAATTGCCTTTCTTTTGCTTTCAAAAGAGCTTTTTAGAAATGTTGTTTTTTCAATTTTTACCTTTAAGGGATTAAAGATTAGAGTTAGATATAAAGAATTTTTTCTAAGCGTTCCCTGTTTGAAAGATTCATAATATTTTTTATCAATCTCTTCTAAAAAAGCATTGTTAAATTTTGAAGTCAATTTATCTTCAATAGAATATCTACAATTATGAAAATAAAAACTTACAGGCTCATTTGCGAAAGATTTAAATAACATATTTAAAAGATCATTTTTCATATCCAATTCATCATCTTCCTCAGCTTCAAAACTAATTCCACCAACTTCCCAAGTTGTCATCAAAAAATAATCTTTTGTAATCACCACAGAATCACTAATTAAAGATGAAAAGGGAATAAGCTTTTCAAAACTAGGTTCTGCGTTCAGTCCAAAAACTGATATTTTTGGGAAATTTGAGTTTTTTGGCATTTGTCTATAAGAATTTGTGCTATATGTTTTAACCTTATAGTAATTCTTAGAAGCGGGATTAGAGAAAAATCTCATCTTTAAAAACATCAATCGGAAAATAAAATCATCTCTTTTTGTCATTGCTTTCATAATGAAAAATACAGGAATTGCAAAAGCAATTAAAAAGATATTTTGACTATAAAACGCAAGCAATAAAATGCCTCCCATTGCTATAACAAGAGGTGTCATAGGAACACCAAAAATCATAGGAGGACGAGTTAAGCCTTTGAAAAGTGGATTTTTCTGCATTTTTAATCCTGTTGCAAGTTATGAAATAAAATAACCAGCAAGTGCCGAAGCCGAACCAAAAAGAATACCACCGATAAAAATAGGAGCAACCTCTCTAAGTGTTTGTCCTTGAAACATTATTTTAGAACCACCCCACATAATTGCAATAGTAAGTATAAATACGCCAATAGCATAGAAAGCTGTGCTTAAATTCTGCAAAAAAGTATTAACTTTATCTATCCCACCAGCTCCAAATAAAAATGTGGAACTTATAAGAACCAAAGCGAGTGATTTTTTCATTTTTTTCTCCTTGTTATAAAAAAATGTTCGTTAAATTCTTATTTTTTATATCTATAAAAAGTATAATTTAATACATACATTGTGTTATAATTAAGTGTATTTATACCATTTAATTAAATCAACGAATTTTGTAGTAGGAGAAATATGGTTTTAGCATACATTAGGGTAAGCACTAATAAACAGGATATAGAAACACAAAAATATCAAATTTTACAATATGCTTTTAATGAAAAATTGAATATAGATGAATTTGTAGAAGTGCAGCAAAGCTCCACTAAAAGTCCGCATAAAAGAAGAATTAATGAATTGAAATCTAAAGTTAACAAGGGCGATATATTAATTGTTTATGAAATTTCGAGACTTGGTAGGAGTATGTTTGAAACTATGAATTTGATTTTAGAGTTATCAGAACAAGGAGTTCAATTTGTCTTTTTAAAACAACCTGAACTTAGCAGTTTTAATAGTGCCCACTCAAAATTATTGCTGAGTTTTTATACCTATATGGCAGAAGTAGAAAAAGATTTTATCTCACAAAGAACAAAGGCTGGACTTGAAAAAGCTAGAGCAAATGGAAAGATTTTAGGGCGTCCTGTTGGCTCTTATTCTAGTATGTATGATGAGCATTTGGAAACAATTAAAGAACTCATAGATAAAGAATTATCTTTAAAATCTATTTGGAAGTATATAGGCAAAAAAGGTAGCTATGTAACATTTTACAATTTTTGCAAATCAAGAAAACTAATAACAAAGAGTTTATCATAAATTAAGTTTTATTTGATATAGTTTTAATTTAACGAACATTTTTTTATAATAATTTAATTCTACTTGGAATTATATGATTTTAAGACTTAATGTTAATCAAACAAAGACTTCTGCAAAAGGAATTTGTTATTTTTGGTGTTTAATTGATTCATAGGGTCATTACGCTTGATATATCTTTTTACCCTATTATTGCTTTTGTAGATGAAAAATAAATCATTTTCATTTTTATATTTACGATAAAAGAATTCGTCATCATAATCGGCGAATTCCACACCTTTACCATAGATATTAATACCAAATTCTATAAGCTTATTCTTTAGCTTAATAATTTCTTTCTTTTGTTTTGAAATTATGGAGTTTTCTTTATAGAATTTATAAGCCTTAATTTCGCAAAACTCACTATAACTAAGGATTTTTTTATCAGGAAAACTTGTTAAAAATCTTATTAAATCTTGAGCCACTAAAGAATTTAAATCAATAAGAATTTTTGATAAATCATCATCATAAGAGAGTGTTGATTCTGTTTCAAGTCTTTTGATATATTCTCTGCGAACTGTTAGCACAAATACAGACACAATTACGCCATTTTCTTTTGTGATACGCTCCACAGAATCAAACATCAAAATTCCCTTATCTCTTTGAGTAGTTGTCTGCTTGTCTTTAACTTCAATATTTTGAGTAAAAGATAAATCATACGCAAAGCGAGAAATTTCCGTAAATTTTTGTTTCAACCACGAATAATTGCTAGGAGCTTTATTGAGATATTGTTTTAAAAATTTATAAGGTTCTAATCTTACTTCCATATCCCAAAATTGCTCTTGATACTTTCTTATAACACTGGTATCTACATTTTTCTTAATATACAAAAACAAAGCGTCTAAAATATTTCTATGTGTTTGTGTAAGCAAAGAGTTTTTAAGGGTAATCGCATAAGATGAACCATTTGAACCAATCATTTCAAACGATACTTTATTATCATTTTCTTTAAAAGCTTTATAAAAATTAGTATCAGTAAGTTTGCGTGAGCTTAGATAAAAGACTCCTCTATTCTCATTCATTGTTACATAACCCTCTGCTAAATCATTAACATTAACAGCAGAAATATCTTTTTTATTGATAATCTCTAAGGTATGATTGTCAATATTTTCCACTTTCACATCTTTGATTAAAGGCTCATCAATGCTATTATTTTGCAAGACTTTAATTGTTTTTTGAAATTCTCCAGCATTGATATTATTATTGTCTTTTAAAACTTCAAGCAAACGATAGGTGGTAGAACTTTTATCCTCTCCTTTTTGAAATGAAAGCTTATAAACAAGTCTAGGAGCATTAATAATGACAGAGCTACCCATAAGACTTTCACCTTTTTTATCCAAGTGATGAAGTAGTAAAATAGCTTGTTTATTTGATTTAGCCACATCTGTTAAAACATTAAAAAAACTTTGCACATCATTTTGATTATTTTGGTCTTTAAAACCTAAAATTGAAAAAAATGCACTAAAGGTATCAATGACGATTAAATCGCAATCTGCTAATTCATTAAGCTCTTCTTTTAAGCTACTTATAGGTTCTTTATCAATTTTTGGAAGTTCATTAGAAAATTCAAGTTCCGCAGTATTAAAAGGATAAAAATTTTCTATATTTTTAATGCGTTCTAAAATTGCTTGATTTTTGTCTTCTATACTCCAAAAAAAAGGTTTTAAGCCATCATTGATAGCATTAGCACAAATTTTTAAAGCTAAGAAAGATTTACCCACTTCACTATTGCCACTTAGCACAGCGACAGAGCCTTTTTCTAATTTAATGGTATCTTCACAAATCACAGAAACATTTTCATCGCTAAAAATCCCAAGTGTGATGGTATCAATAGTATTGCGTTTTGGCATTTTTATTCCTTGCTCATTTCAATAATTTCAAAAAGTTGCTTTATGATTTTAGGATGTAAAATCTCTCCACTATGATGAGGAATAACCATTCTATAAGAATCTTTTTTATAGATTCTATGGCTACCTTTTTGCCTATCAATCAAAAAACCATTTTGCAATAAAAGCCTTTCTGCTTCTTTTGCAGTCATTCTTGGCAATTCAGGCATTGGCTAAAACCACAGGAACAATTGAGGTTATTTTATTTTCAATAGTTCTTTTTTCTTCACTTTTAAGGCTTTCTAAATAAAGTTCCCCTGCTTCTTTTATATTAAACAAAGCCTCTTCATAAGTATTGCCTTGTGAAACACAACCTTCAAGCTCTAAAATGCGTGCAAAATATCCATCTTGATCTTTTTCAATGATAACATTCAATAACATTTGATATTCTCCAATTTATTGACTTAAATAGAATAGTTTTTGACAAATCAACGAATTTTTACTGCGAATTATACTAAAATATTATATCTATGTCAATATTTATTATATCTATGTAAAAAATACTTCAAATCTACTAAAATTGACTTAAATAGAATAGTTTATTATATCTATGTCAATATTTTTCGCTCCACCAAAAGCAAATCTACAAATAAAATTGACTTAAATATAATAGTTTTTGACTTAAATATAATATAAATTGACTTAAATATAATAGTTTTTGACTTAAATATAATATAAATTGACTTAAATATAATAGTCTCTAAATTTATTAAATTACTTAAATTTATTAATAATAATTAATTCGGTAAATCAAAAATTAAAATTTTTGAACTTTTATAAAAAATTGCAAATACAGCAATTTTGAAATACTCCAAAAGAAAAGTTATATACAAAAAGCGAGAGTAAAATATTTTTATGCTATAATCCTCATATGAGTAAAAAAGAGAGAATAAAATTAGAAATTGATGTTTTAAAAGCATTAATGTTGGCTTTTCTCACCGCTTTATTTGGAATATTTGGTTTTTGTGTTTTAAATTATAGTCGCATTGATTGGATACAAGCATTGTTTATTGTTTTAGGGGTTATTTTTGCTTGTATTTTGTTGTATGCTTTTAGCAAGAGAATATATAAAATTTTAAAACAAATTGAGGAGTTGGAGTAATGTTAGGGATACTCTGTGCGGTTTTTGCTTTAATTGCCTTTTTTGGTTCTGCTTTAATGATTGTTAAGATGCTTGAAAAAGGCAGTATTTAAAGTGATGAGAAGCATTAAGCCTTTTTATTTTAAAGGCTTAAAGTTCAGCAATCTTATCGCTTGTTCCTGTTTGTCTAATGGCATTAATAATTTGTTCTATAACCTAGAGTTTGAAAAAGATCTTTCATTATTTATCATTTGCATTTTGATTTTTGAAAAACTCCATAGCACTTTCTCTCGGCTTCTGAAGTGATTTTGAGTATCGTGCCTTGTAAGCATTTGCACATTCTGTATCATTTTCTGCAGAATTAGCGTTTTTATCGCATTCTTTGATTTTAGCTTCTAATTCTTTGACATTTTTTGGATCTTCATAATATTGCACACTCTTTGGCTCTGAAGAACAAGCAGAAAATAAAGTGGCAACAACTGCACTAAGCAAACCTAGTTTAATGACATTTTTCATTGTATCTCCTTATGTATTAAAATATTTATTATTATATAATTTTATTTATTAAAATATATTTAAATATATTATTATTTATTAATATTATACAAAAACATAAAGCTATCTTATAAGCTCTTGTTCATTATGTTGTTTCGCAGAGTTTTTAAAATCTTTAAGTTTGTTTTGAAAATCAATAGAGTGCAGTTGTTTTTTAACTTCTTCAAGCCCTTTTTTTAGGAAAATATCATTAAAATCGCTCATTCCCTGCTCTGCTTCTTGGTCGCTAATCTTTGGAATAATAATTTTAATGTTTGAAAATTTTTGTTGGATTTCTTTTGCTGTTTCTACGCCGACATTAGAAAATCCCTGCAATTCTCTCTTTCTATCATTATCTGCGATTATAGTGATAGGGATATTTTGAAATTTATCCTTTAAGGCTTCAACGATTTTGAGTAAATTTCCAGCATCTACACCCATTATAACAGGTTTTTCAAGTGCTTTATAAATTGTTGCAGCAGTAGCAAAGCCTTCTGCTATGATAAATTCTTTACAATATTCTAAGCTTTTTGCACCTATGATGTGAAAGCACCCAGATTTTCTTGCGGAGTATTCAATGCCTTGTTCTTTTTCTTCTTTTGTTTTGATGATACCGATGATTTTATCGCCATTTGGAAAAATTCTTTGCACAGACCATATTTTTCCATTTTCGTCTTTTAGGGGAATAAGAAGAGAGCCTTTACTATCTTGTTTTAAATAAAAATTTTCGCTAAAACCTTTTTTGATTAGGTAAGGATGATTAGAATAAGCCCAATGGGCTTCGCTGTATTCTTTTTCAATTTTAAGTGCAGTTTTTTGCTGAAGTTCTAAAATATCTTGCTTAATATTATTGTTTATGTGCGATGCAGAATTTTTATTAATAGTTTGATAATTTATAATATTTTGTTTCGCATTTTCTAAGGGCATTTTCCAATTTTCTTTAATACCTGTTTTAAAGTTTTGAATAAAGCCCGCAGGATATTCATTTAAAAACCCACTATAAGCCCCACTCATTTCTCTGCCCTTATCCGTTGTAGTTTTCACTCTATGAATTTTACCATCCATAATGGGTAAGCCACTGATAATTAAGCCTTGTTTTTCTAAAGCAAATTTGAAAGTTGTTAGCACTTCATTTTCGTCAAATGAAAAATCTTTTTTTTGGTGTGGATAAAGCCATTGTGCAAAAATATTTTTATCCAAGCTTTTTGGAGCAAACCATTTTTTTTCTTTTTCGTCCCACATAGCTCCCAACAATCTTGCTTTTTCTTTATCTTTAAAAGGAACAAATAAATAAATTCTTTTTTGTGGCATTGTATATCCTTTTAGTTTCCTTTAATGTTTTGTCGGTATAATTGCAAACGAAATTCGAGGGACTTCTTGTGTCCCACCTTTCTAGTCTTGACAATATTTCAAAATTTCTTCATCAAATGTTTTAATTAAGTCATCTAAAAATAGTTCTATCTTTTGTGGATTGATACCTATATAAGCATTTTCAATCTTTGTTGTTAATCTTGGATAATGTTTGCCATTTTTTTCTGTTGTTTTTAGAATATTTTCCCAATGATAACTTCTATTTCTTAGATTTTGTAATAAGCTAAGAACTATATCTACTTTATATATATTACCAAAATTTCTTTTTTTACCATTTCTTAAAAAGAAATTTCTATTATATTGATTGTAATTTCTAAAATTGATATTGTTTAAATTCATTATAGAATCTTGCACTCTATTTTCTTTAATAAGATAAATAATAGTTCCTAAGCTCATACGAGAAAGATATTGATGATGAGATAAGATTTTATTTTTTTCTCTTTCTTCAATTTTTTCTCTAGTATTTTTAATCATTCCATCATTAGAATTTTTTATCCATTCATTATCCAACTCCGATAATTTGCTATCAAGTTTATTTCTGAGAATAATTTCTAATGTGGCAATTTTTGGAGTGATTTTTCCTACAAGTTTAAGATTATCATAATGTTTGACAATATCATTATTGTAAGAAGATAATCTTGTTTGAGAAAGTAGAATATTAAAATTTGTTAGATTATTCATTTCTTACCTTGAGTGAGAATATGTTTTTTCGTTGCTAATTTCTCTATTTGGTAAAACTTTATTTAGTTTTTTTTTGAAAAATTCGTTCATTTTTTGCTTAAAAAATGACGGCTCTTTTGCGAGGTTATTTATTTTTTTTTGTTCGTATTTCCCTCTTGTTTTTAAGTAAGAGTTTGCAAATTCTTGTATCATTGCTGCTATATCTTTGTTTGCTATTTCTGACATATTTTTTAAAGCCTTAAAAGTTCCATCTAGCATTTCATCATATGTTTTAGGTTTGTATTGCTCTAGTTGCTTATTGAGATCTTTTTTTATTGTATCATTTAATTTTTCTTTATTGATAGCAGAGCCACCCATTTTTATTAAATGCTCAATCCCTTGTTGAAAATTTTTATCACCAAGTCTTATATCTAATGGAATTTTTTCTTTATCTGTGATGATTTCAAATTTGATGGATTGATTTGAAAAATCTTTTTTTAATAAACTTTCCGCAATGTCAAAAGTTTTGATTGTGTTGAAAAATTTATCAATATCTTCACCATCATAAGTGCCTTCTTGTATCGCCTCTTTATAATGGTCATTAAGTTTGCTTGTGTCTGTTACTTTTATTTTGTAGTCTTTTTCCATTTTTACTCTCCAAAGATGTGATTTGTTTATTGTTTTTTTGCTTCATTAATTGTATCAATATTTTGATTAAAATTATATAAGTTACTTATTGCTTCTAGAGCATTTTTAGTATTTTTGCAATTTAATTTTTCTATGAGCATATGAAATTCATTGAAAAAATTATCACTCTCTTCAAAATCTTTTAAGAGAGCTAATGAAAGTTTTTTATATATACGCTCTTTCTTTTCTTTTTCTTTTTGGCGTAATTTTTTTAATTTCTCATCATACTCACGCTTTAAATCTTCTATCATCTTGCTTTCATAAAGCATAATAACTCCTTGTAAAAATTTAAAATTGCATTATCTCAAAATAAACTTAATGCGTTATAAAGCTTAATATTGTAAAATGCCAATCAAGCAAAAATATTATTAATTGCAGGATAGGCAAAGACGCCAAAAAGTTATATAACTTTTTTAGCTTACTTTGCCGAAATATCTCTGCGAGGCTCATTAAAAGTAAAAAATTAAAGGAATTTAATGAAAAAATATTTATTAAGTATTGATGAAAAAAATATGATTTATTTAAATGAAATTAAGAACAACACAAAAGCTTCAATTAAGAAGATTATAAATTATATCATTGCGAATTATAAAGAAAATAATGGCTTTAATAATATAGAAAATAATCTTGTTATTAATCATCATAGTGATACATTTGAAAAGAAAAAAATGAAAGAAATAAGAATAAAAATCAGCGAAGATGAATTTAATTTATTAAAAGAAATTGCTACACAAAATAGATTTAGTAGTGTCTCGAAAGAGGTAAGTTTTAGATTGATAAATTCTTTAAATGAAAACAAATATTTTACTAATTTAGAACTAGATGAATTTATAAAAACAAGAACTGAAATTAATGCAGTTGGCAAAAATATATATCAACTATTGAAAATTCTTAGAGCTGGAAATTCTGTAAAAATAAATGAGGACAATTTAAAAAATACGATTGATACTATAAACGCAAAGATTGACATTCTCTCTGATTCTCTTGGAAAGATTATAGAGATTAATAATCAAAGGATTTAGGTTTTTATATGTCAAGACCGATTAAAATATTTGACGATGAGATAATTGCTAGGAAAGTTTTTACTAAAATAGAAAACGCTTCAAAGCTACCGCTAAACTATATCAATAAAAATAGAGATAAATACACTAAAGATATAAAAACAGGTAAGCTTATTAGTAAAAATATGTTTAGAAAAAATACTGAAGTCGTTGTAAAAATTACTTCAGGTTCTAAAAATTCCCAAGCACTTTCAAAACATCTTGATTATATTTCTCGCAAGGGAAATGTAGAATTAATTACAAATGATTTTGATAGATATGTAGGAGAAGATGAGATTTTAGAAGTTAAAAGAATTTTCAAAAATGAAGGATCTCCTATTCCATTATATAAAGAAGGTGCTAAGGAAAAAAGACATACTATTAATATGGTTTTTTCTATGAAAGAGCATTCTACAACTCCAAAAGAAAAATTGCAACAAGCCACAATAACAACTTTAAAAAGAATATATCCAAATAATCTTTTTGTTGTTGCTTTTCACGGAGATACGGATAATCCGCATTGTCATATTTGTTTAAAAGTTGCGGATAAAAATGGAAAAAGAATTAATCCTAGAAAGGCTGATTTAGCTAATTTAAGAGTGGAATTTGCAAAAGCATTAAATGAATTAGGTGTTGAAGCAAAAGCTACAAACAAAAAGCAAAAAGAAGTAGAAGTAAATCAAGAGTATTCTGCAAAATTAAATAGGGAAAAGCAAATTGATAAAGCTCCGCAAATAAAAATGCATTATTATCAAGTTATGGATTTTGGAGAGGCAAATTATCAGTTTAGCACCGATAAAAATGCAAAGAAAAGTTATTATGTGAGCTATAAAACTAAAAAAGGAATTGCTACAATTTGGGGACAAGATTTAGAAAGAGTTGTTAAAGAAAACAAAGTTTTAAGAGGTGAGTATGCAAGATTTAAAATAGTAGGAAAAGAAGATTATGAAATCATAAGAAAAGTTAAAATTAATAATAAGTGGCAAGAAGTTGCCAAAACACTCACAAAACATATTTGGGATGTTTCTGTTATCGGTAGAGAAAAAGATTTGAAACAAATCCCTAAAACAACAAATGCTAAAAAATATAAAATCATACAAAATAAAGGAGTAAATAGTGAGAGAGCCTATACAAAACAATATAGACAGAGAGTCTTACAAGAGCTCAGTAATCAATCAACTATCCGAAGAGAAGTTGCCCAAGAAAGAAACTCTATGCGAGTATTGTCCAAACAGCCTATGGTTTATGACACAAAACGAACTCAAATGCTTCTGCACCTCAATGCACTCAATCAGTTACAGCAAAGAGAGCGAAGAAGAGCCGATAATAGTTTGCGATGGACAAGTGCTAGGAATAATGAGATTACAAGAGATGGATAATTTATAAATTTATACTTTGCTTTTGTATAGCATTAATTTTCTTAATTGTTTGTTTAATAAAATAAAAGCAAAAATTAATCGCCATTTTTATTTTTATTAATAAAAACAGACGAAAGGATGTCAATATGCTCCAACAAACCTTTTTTAATTTGAGTTTCTGGAACTCTCATTGGATCTAATTGAACAATAATTCCTTCTTTTCTGGCGTGCTTAACAGCAGGGATAAAATCACTATCTGCTGTGATTAAAATTATTTTTTCGGCTTGATGTTTATTTGCTAAAGTTGCAATATCAAGTCCTATTTTCATATCGACACCCTTTTGTTTAATATCTAAAACAAAATCTTCGTTTGTAAGCTCACCAATATCTATTTCTTTGCGTAGAATTTTTCTAAATTTATCATAATCTCTAAATTTCCATTGAAACGAATTTTCATCGATTTCACCTAATCTTACAGCAAAATAAGGTTGTTTTCTTAGGTGATTTAAAAGTTCGCTTCTAAATTTGTATGTTGTAGTTTTGCTTAAGTTTTTAGATTTATCGGTTTTTTCTATGGGTGGCATAGGAACATTTTTATCTAACGGTTCGCAATCGTAAATATAAACTCTATATAAATAATCTTCATTTCTTCTAAGGGTTTCCCACACATAATCTTTTAATCTCTTAGCCAATTCTTTAGCCTCCATTGTTTTAATACTCTTGTGAGTATTATATCTTTCAAGAAAAAAAGAGAGATCTACAAGAACTGCAGTCTTTTTAGGCTGAATAATTGAAAATTCCATATTTGGATTGTTTGAATTCATTGTTGTGTAGTCCTAATTTACTAAATTGGAAGCACAAAGAGTCGTCAATTTAAAAATATGATGCTAAAAAGACCCCTCTATGTGCTAATGATGGCGGAATTATATCATAAAAATATTAATGAGAGCTTTAGTTGGTTTAGATAAGCAATTCTCTGTCTTTCATAATCTTATTGTGCCTATTTAAATCCTCTAAAATCTTTGCAGATTTTGGCACGAAATCACTTTTATAACCTTTTTGCTTACTCATTTTTTCTATTTCTTCTATGACAATGCGATTATCTTCTCTTAATGCCTCCAAATAGTCTTTTCTCTTATAAATAGGAGTGTTGTCTCCTGTAATATTTTCTAGCTCTGCAATTTCTTTTTTAAGACTTTCTATCTTGCTTTTATTAAATTGGCTAAATTTTTCTAAATCGTTATAAAAATTATTTAGCCTTTTCATAAAACCGCCGAAATTCACATAATTTTCTAATGTAAAAAAAGTTTTGTCATCTCTTTTATAAATCATATTTTCAGGCTCCATTATAGTTTGACCATCAGGAGTTGAAACATAAAAACTTAAGGTGTTTAAATCTGTTTTTTCTCCGCTAATAATCAATCCTTTGTATTCTAAAACTTTATATTCTTTTTGATAGTTATTTGCTATCATTTGAATGGTATTTTCAAAGTTTTTTGTCAGCTCCGCTTGTCTAGCTTTGTTTAAATCGCTAGTATCATCTTTAAGGACGATGAAGTCTTTTGCGGAAATATTTTCATCATCATTGATATAGTATTTTCCTTGAAAATGCTCATTATTATTTTCTTTAATGATTGCATTTAAGGTTTCCATTTTAATAATATCTTTTTGTAAGAATTCAATTTTTGAAAGATTGACTTTAAGACTTTCTTCATTATTGTGAATTTGCCTTTTATAGCCACTATAAAGCATTTCTTCTTGTCTTAAATCACTGGTTAATTGCACCTGCAATAAGATGAGTGGATTTCCTGTGGCTTCTGCTTTCATTTCTGCCGCATCTGCCGCTCCGCTTGTAATATCCTCTAAGGTTCTTACATCAGCACCAGCTTTTCTAAATTGCTCTATGGATCTTGCTTTGCTTTCAATAACTTGCCACATTCTAGCGTCATAAGTTCTTTCAGTTGCGTATCTAAATTCTTTAACTCTAAAATTTTGTGGATCTCTCATAAAAAGCTCATTGCCTTGCCTTATAACTCTACCACTTCTTTGCTCTAAATCGCTAGGACGCCACGGACAATCTAAATGATGTAAAGCTACAATTCTTTTTTGCACATTTGTTCCAGCACCCATTTTTTGAGTTGAGCCAATTAAAATTCTAGCTTTTCCTGTATTCATATCTGCAAAAAGTTGGCTTTTTTGCAAATCCGTTTTTGCGTCGTGGATAAAGCGGATTTCATTTTGTGGAATGCCTTTGGCAACAAGTTTTTTTAAAATATCAGTATAAACATCAAATTTTGATTGTTCTGCTAAGAGTTCATCAAGGCTTTTATGATTTTCTTCTTCACTTTGCTCCATTGTTTCATTGATATTGACAAATTCATCTTCTTTGTTTGGTTTTGGAGATAAATTGTTACCTATTAAAGCAACTTTTTGTGAATGTTGTTTTGGTGTAGATAAATCGCAAAAAATTAATTGCGTTCCCCTGTCGTCATTCCACGCATTATACTCACCATAAACATTTTCAATTAGTTTATTGATTTTAGAATCTGCATAATCATCATAATAAGGATTAATGAGCCTAAAATCAAGTCCAGCCTTTCTAGCGTCTGTGGTGCAAGCAAGAAGATTATTTCTAGCAATATCATCTTGTTGATGTTCCATTCTCCATACGATAGAGCCTTCGTTCCACCTTCCATTTTCATCTTGAATACCTATAAATTCTGCTATTGCTTCACTTCTAGGAGCAACGATATTAATAGGCTTATCATTGTAAAGTTTTGGCACGAAGTCTTTTTGATATTTCATAATATCATTATTTGTTACAATATCAGCCACGCTTTTATACATCGTAGAAAGTTCAGGGACATTTTTAAATTTGTTAAATCTCGCAACGATTTTATAATTAATTCCAGAGCTATCAAGTTCCCAAGCATTTGTAACTTCTCCAAAAGTAGAAGCCCAAGAATCAAAACTTTCTATTCCTTTTTCATTTAATGTATTAGGCTGTATGTATCTTTGTAAAGTGAAGAGTTCTGTAATTGAATTACTTATCGGTGTGCCTGTTAGAAAATAGAGCTTTTTATTTTGTTCGTGAATATATTGTGTTTTACAATAAAGGTCGTATGCTTTTTGCGAGCCTTTTAAATTTCCAAGACCGCTTATATCTCCCATTGAAGTTGTGATGAGTAGATTTTTAAATTCGTGTGCTTCATCAATAATTAAAGCATCGATACCTAGTTCCGAAAAATCTATCGCTTTGGATTTTTTATGTGCTGTTTGCAAATCTTTCAATTTCACCTTAAAATTCTCAATGCGTTTTTCTAAATCTTTGACGGAATATCGCATAACATTTTCATCATCTTGCTTTCTTTTTAAGGTTTCTTCCAAAATGCTAATATCTTTCTCGTATTGTCTTTTAATAATATCATAAGGAGCAGGGATTAATTTAAATTGCGAGTGAGTCATAATAACAGCATCATAGTTATTTGTAGCTATTTTTGAGAAAAATCTTTCTCTATTATCCTTTTTTAAATCATCATTTGTAGCGACTAGAATATTAGCATTTGTATAAGCGTGGTAAAACTCATCATTCCATTGTCTAGCTAAGTGATTTGGCACAACGATTAAGGGTTTATTTAAAAGCCCCATTCTCTTTTGCTCCATTACAGAGCAAATTGCGACTAAAGTTTTTCCAGCACCAACTTGATGGTCAAAAATAATGTTACTTTCTTGAATTGCCCTATATATTGCATTTTTTTGGTGTTTTTTGAGCTTAATGTTAGCATTGAAATTGGGAAGTTCTAAATTTTCTCCATTATATTGTGGTTCTTTATTTGTGTTAAATTTTTCATTATAGATATTTTCTAAATCTGTGCGTCTATCATAATCCTTATAAATCCATTCTGCAAACTCATTTTTTAAGTTTTCTAATTTAGAATTAGCAATTGCAGTTTCTTTTGGATTTAATTCCCTATATTCTCTGCCTGTTTCATCTTGTTTTTTATCATAAATGCGAATAGGCTTTCTCAATAAAGCGTGTTCAAATAAATCAAAACAGCCTATTCTTTCTGTGCCATATTGTGAGCGAACATAGGGACTTAAGGAATGTCCAAGACCTTTAAGATTCCACTCACCTGTTTTTTCTAATAAGAATAAATCATAGTCTCTAGAATCAATTTGCAGAGTTTCTTCTATAAATTGTTTGTAGTATTTTATAGGTATCCAAGTTGTCCCTAAGCTTAGTGAAATATCAACTGCTTTCAAGTCTTTGGGTAAAACTTGTTCTAAGCTTTCTAAATTATTAGCAAATTCATTAAAGCCATCTTCTATAAGCTTCTTTACCTCTTTGTATTTTGCTTTAACATTTCCAGAAAGATACTTTTCGGCTAAGATAAAGCGAGAGGGATTAAGGTGGTCTTTAAAGATTAATCTATTTTGTTCTAAAGTATTAAGTGTTTCATCTAGCGGTTGTTCCAAGTTGGCTTCTAGGAAATTTAAATCAATTCTTCCATACTCATTAATGCAAGCAATAAGTGCTTCTTGTGGAGTTGAGATTTTAATTTCTTTTTGTGCGTTGATGGTTCTTTTGAAAAAAATATCAGCCTTTGTGGCACTTGGCAATATAGGTTCAATGCCTTCTTTTAATGCGACATTTTTAGAAATACCCGCATTATAATTTTTCTCCAAAGCTAAAATTTTATTTGCTTCTACATCTTCTTTGAAGGCTTTTTTGTTTGCTTCTCTATTTAAATATCCCTCTTTGGTAACAAAATCATCATAAAGTTTATTAAGTTGCTTTCTTTGATTTTCTACCAAAACATCATTAGCTTCATTTTTTTCATACTCAATGAGAGTGTTAAATTGATTTCTAATGGCGATGAGTTTTTTAATTCTTCTTTTATCGTGTTCGTTTAGGGCTGGTTTTGAAAAAACCAACTCGTCATCACTTCTAACTTTCATATAAATTTCGCCACCATACTCAAAATAATTTCCATCTTTTAATTTGCTTATAATTTGGCTATATTTTTGATATTCAGGCGATTCTTTGTTAATTCTGTAATAGGACAATGTAATTTTTGTTTCTTGGTATTGATAAATATCCTTAGGTAAAGTTTTGACAAAATTTTCCAAAGCAATTTTTAAATCCCTACCATCATCTAAGCATTCTAAATCATGACCATATTGAGAGCTTTTAATATCCATTTTTCCTAAGATATTTTGAGGATTATTTTTAAAATATTCATTAATTCTAAAATAGCTGAAAATATTATGATTTAAACCTCTCTTTTCCGCCTCATCAAAACGATCCTCATAATATTCCACGCTCTCTAGCCATTTATTGTCAATATTTAAATCTTTGCCTTTCTTAAAAAAGATAATATCTGTGGTAACTTCAGTGTTGGCTCTTTTTTTAAAAGCATTGTTTGGTAATCTTACAGCACCTAAGAATGTTGCTTGTTCCGCGATATAATCTCTTATAGTGTTATTTTTAGAATCTAAAAAATAACTTGACACTACAAAGGCAGCAATTCCATCTTCTTTCAAATTTTTAATGGCGTTGCCAATGAAATAATTATGCACACTTGATTTATTAAGTGTTGTATCATTTGGGTCTAGAACCTTTTTTTGACCAAAGGGTGGATTGCCTATAAAAGCATCATAAGGCTTATCAAACAAGTGATGTTCAAAGGCTTTATTATAAATTGTTTGATTAGGGTGTAAAGATTTTAGAATATTTGAGCTTATGCTATCAAGCTCAATGCAAGTAAAGTGATAATTATTGCTGTAATTTTTAGCATAAGATAAAAACGAGCCTATTCCTGCACTTGGCTCAAAGATTTCTTTCGTGTGTTTATCATTATTAAAGCCCAAATGATTAAGTCCTTGATAAATTGTATCAATGACAATTTTTGGAGTATAAAAAGCGTCTAAGGTAGATAGTTTTGCGTTTTCGTATTCTGTGTAATCTAGTGTAGAGATAAGTTCTTTAAACTCTTTTTCCCATTCTTTATTTTGGTGGTCAAAAGCTTGTGGAATTCCACCCCAACCTGAAAATCTATTGAGAATTTCTTGCTCTTGTTTAGTGGCGTAGCGATTTTCTTGCTCTATGGTTTTTAAAAGTTTAATGGCGTGGATATTTTTTTGAAATCTATCTTTCAAAGAGCCAAGATAGATTTCATCATCGGCTGTAAAATCTAGTTTTTGCCCAGATTTGAAATTTCTTCTTTCAAAGTCATCATCTCTTGTTGTAGATTCCAATACTGATTGTTGATTGTTTCTTCTTGCATTTGCTCCTTGTCTCTCATCATCATTTCTTGAAACAAAGGAGAATAAATCTGTGGTTCTATCGCTATGAATTGATTGAGATTGATTTGAGTTTGGGTTAGTATCTCCATATCCGTTAGTCCCTGCTCTCTCATTTCCTCCGCTTCCTTGCTCTCTAAAATTTGTAGTTCCATTTGTGCTTGTGGTAATGCTAGTGTCATTAGTTCTGACATTCCTAGATTCTTGATGGTGTTTGGATAAAGTTCCGCCCATCTCTCTAGTATTATCAAGCTGTATTGTGGAATTTTCTTGTCTATCCAAGCTTGATGAACTTGATGAAACGCTAATTCGTTCAACGCCATTTGCAGTTTCTCTATGTTGGGATAATTCTCCATTCTGTTGCTCATTTTCTTCTCCTTGTGAAAATTCTAATTCTATAAAATCAAATAGGCTTTTGCCACCATAATACTTTTCATCTTCAATTTGTCTTTTTGTTTTCCGCAT
>NZ_CP041617.1:1500000-1645026 GCF_014217995.1 Campylobacter vulpis | reverse complement strand
TTTCCTACTTTTTGATAATTTAAGGGCGTAATTTTAGCCTAAAATTCATAAAAAAAGGTTAAAATCACAAGTTGTGAAACAATTTTTCACAATGTGAATTGATTTTAAGGAAAGATGTGAAAATTTTAGGGATAGACCCGGGGAGTCGTTTTTGTGGCTATGCTATACTTGAAGTCATTAAGGGTAAAAATACTCTCATCGAAGCGGGTCTTATTAAAATCAAGCCTAGCACCTTGCAGTATCAAATCACGGAGCTTTGTGAGGGGCTTGATTTAATTTTTAAAACACATCATTTTGATGAAGTGGCGATTGAGGATATATTTTTTGCGTATAATCCACAAAGTGTTTTAAAACTCGCACAATTTCGTGGTGCTTTAAGCCTTAAAATCCTCCAACTTCACGGCGAATTCGCAGAATACACTCCCCTACAAATCAAAAAAACCATCACAGGAAAAGCAAAGGCAAGTAAAGAGCAAGTGGCTTTTATGGTAAAAAGACTGCTAGGCATTTCAAAAGACATCAAGCCTTTAGATATCACGGACGCCATAGCCATAGCACTTACACACGCTGCACATTTAAGAGCGAGGTTTTAGTCGAGTAAATATAAACTCAAAGCCATAACGCCCATACCTATTATTAGCCCGTATAAGCTATCGTGGGCTTTATCGTAGGTTTTTGCTGCAGGTAAAAGCTCATCTAAGGAAATAAATACCATAATCCCTGCCACAAGAGCAAAACTCACAGCAAGGGCGAGTTCCCCAATAAAGGGCAGTAAGATTAAATAGCCTATTAAAGCACCTAAAGGCTCGGCAAAACCTGAAAGTGCGGAGTAGATGAAGGCTTTTTTCTTATCATTTGTAGCGTGATATAGAGGTAAGGACACGGCTAAACCTTCGGGAATATTGTGAATAGCAATGGCTATGGCAATGGCTATACCAAAGCTGATATTTTCAAGACTAGCGTAAAAAATGGCAAAGCCTTCAGGAAAATTATGAATCGCTATGGCAATAGCGGTGAAAATTCCCGTTCTTTTAAGAGTGCGTGTATTAATAATAGGCTCTCCTGGGTGAAAATGCGGAGTTTTTTCATTATTTTTTGGGAGGGGACAAATTTTAAGCTCACTTAAATCGTTTCGTGGTTCGTGAGGATTGACATCTTTTGGAATGAGTCTGTCGATGATTAAGGAGAGTAAAATCCCACCAAAAAAGCAAGCTAAGGCTAGAAGTTCGCCATTTTTGTGATGCTCTTGCATAGAGACTATGGAATGGGGCAAAATTTCCATAAAAGAGATATAAATCATCACCCCCGATGAAAAGCCCAAGCCAAAAGAAAGTATGCGTAAATCATCTTTTTTTGTAAAAAAAGCCATAATTGCACCGATGATGGTCGAAAAGCCTGCAAAAGCTGTCAAGGCAAAAGCCACGATGACCTGATTTAATTCCATAAAAAGCCTTTAATTTTAATATCTTATCCCATTGATTTTTAAAAAATCGCGTAATTTTTCATACTCGCCTCGCTCTAAAAAGCGGTATTTCCCTGCCTTTAGCATTCCAAGTTCTAGCACTCCAAATGCCACTCTTTTTAAGTCCATGACTTCTAAATCAAAATAACCAAAAAAGCGTCTAAGTTCCCTATTTTGCCCCTCATTTATGACGACTCGAAGTTTTGTATAGCCTCCGCTCCAGCCAAAAATTTCAAAGTCTAAAAAGGGAGCAAATTTCATGGCATTGATTTTTGTTTTTGCGTGCGCGCCCTTTGTGGAGTTTTGAATTTCAAGTCCATTTCGCATTGCTTCTATCACTTGTTTTGAAATCTGTCCTTTAATTTTTAAATAATACTCTCTCTCTAAATCACTATGCATTAAAGCGTCAGCTATGACGGGACTATCTGTGAGTAGGAGTAAGCCCTCACTCGTGTAATCAAGCCGCCCTACACTCAGCCAAGTGGAAAAATTTTTAGGTAAATTTTCATAAATGGTTTTTCTTCCTCTATCATCTTTACGGCTGACTAACTCGCCTTTTTGTTTGTGGTAGATGATGACGCTAAATTGTGTTTTTTTGTAAATTCTTTTATTTTTGAGAAAAATTTTATCCTCATCTTTGACCTCATCGCTTAATTGGGCGGTTTTTTGATTGATTTTGACTAAACCTTGCTTGATAAGCTCATCTGCTTCACGGCGTGAATAAGTGGTATTGTGGGATAGAAATTTGTTGATTCTCATTATAACGCCTTTTTAATGAGGCATTATAATGAAATTTGGTTAAATTAATAGGCTTTTTTCTTGCAGTCTATGTCGATTTTTTTAACCGTTACCATTTGAGGTGTGGCTTGTGGGTCTTGAGTGTTTGGTTGGGTTGGGGCATTAATGTGAAACACTTCAGCTTCTAAAAAAGTGCCAACTTTTAAATCTTTAAAAGTGCCTTGCTTATCCATCCATAAAAATCCACACTCGTCCATATCAATTTGTGTATTTGGTAGAATTTTCATATTAAGCCTTTGTCCGTGAGTCGTCTCTACAAGTATGGTTTTTGAAGCATCATTAATATCAATAATCGTCCCATAAATATCCTCCGCATTTGCCACGCTTAAACCTAAGCTCAAAGTCGCTAAAACCGCTAATGTCTTTTTCATCATTTCTCCTTTAAATCTTTACTAAAAGTATAAAATAATTAAGTGAAGTGAAAGTGAATTTAAAAGTATTAATTAGTATTTTTAGTTTTTATTCTAAGGAAATGTTGAAAATGAAAGTTTTATTTGTGTAAAAAGATTATAAACTTGAAATCTAAGAAGGTAAAATAAAAATTTTTAAGCAAAAATTTCAAAAATATTTGGAGCTTTGACTTCAATATTTGAGAGTTTTTAATGGGAGAAAATCTTAAAATTTCTTAGAGAAAATTTAAGATTAATTTTAGAACATTAGCGAAGTTATTCTCCGCTAAGTTCTTTATGCACTCTTAAAGCACATTTTAACCCATCTTTAATCGCCCACACGACAAGGCTTTGCCCCGTTCTTGCGTCTCCGCAGGAGAAAATTTTTTCGTGTGAGCTTTGATAATTTGTCGTTGCGATATTATTTTTTGTATCAAATTTCACTCCAAAATTCACGCTTATAGCCTTTTCGCTTCCACTAAAACCCATAGCCAAAAGCACTAAATCCGCCTTATAAAGCTTCTCGCTACCCTTAATTTCAACATTTTTGCCATTTTCACGCTTTAAATCACTCGCCAAAACGCCCTCAAGCTTATCCTTACCTACAAATTCTTTAGTAAGCTTTTGATACTCTCTTACATCTTTTTGATACACCGCCTTAGCCTCTTCCAAGCCATAATCTGTGGTAAAAATATCCGCTTTTAGAGGCCAAGGATTATCTTTGCTTCTTAGCTCACTTTTTTTAGGACTTCGCTCAAAACGCGTGATACTTTTAGCTCCCTGCCTTAACGCCACTGCGATGCAATCAACGCTCGTATCCCCACTTCCTATCACAAGCACATTTTTACCTTTAGCTGTTGTGGCAGGCTTTGAGTTTTTAAGCAAGGATTTGGTATTTTCACTTAAAAAATCCATAGCAAATTTTACGCCATTTAAGTCCTTACCCTTGATATTTAGAGCATTTGGCTCACTTGCTCCTGTGCAAAGAATAAGTGCATCAAATTCTTTTAAAAGCTTGTTTGCTTTTTCTTTGCTATTGATATTTTGATTAAGTTTAAATTCCACTCCGCTTTTTTCTAGTAAGGCTATGCGTCTTTGCACCACGCTTTTTTCTAGCTTCATATCAGGGATACCATACATCAAAAGCCCACCAGCTTTATCACTTCTTTCATACACGCTTACCTTATAACCTAACAAATTTAAAGAATACGCACAGGCAAGTCCTGCTGGACCGCTACCTATGATGGCTATTTTTTTACCATTATACTTTTGAGGCTTTAAAGGCGTGATGAAACCTTCTTTAAAGGCGTTTTCCGCTAAGGCTAATTCATTATCCTTTATACTCACACTTTCGCCATTAATCGCACACACGCAAGAATCCTCACAAGGTGCAGGACACACACGCCCTGTAAATTCGGGGAAAGGATTTGTTAATTCTAAACGCTTAAAGGCTTCTTCCCATAAAGAGCGGTAAAGCAAGTCGTTCCACTCAGGGATAAGATTATTTAACGGACAACCTATGTCTTTGCCCTCGCTCATTTTACCTGTATGACAAAATGCCACCCCACAATCCATACAACGCCCCGCTTGAATTTCACGCTCTTTTTTATCTAAAGGCTTGACGAATTCTTTGAAATTCTTAACCCGCTCACTAGGGGCTATTTTTTGATTATTTGCTTTTTTAAAGTCTAAAAATCCTCTCACATTTCCCATTTTTACTCCTTTATATCAAATTTAGGCGGTTTTTCTTTCAATAGCCATTTAAAATAATTTTATGAGCGGTATTGTTTAAAGCTCTAGAATTTCGTGGGTGGATACATCGACAAGGGGGACCACCAAGCAAAATATCTATGTTGCTAAACTCTTTTAATTCAGCATTATTAAGCTCACATATATCTTTGCAAATCGTTTTAGTATAAGGGTGATTTGCTTGATAACTTGCAATCGCATTTTTATCAATATCACAAATTTTTAACCTCAATCTTAACCCCTCATCTCCTGTATAAATTTTTCAAAAGCCTTTAATTCCTGTGCTTTTTCTCCCTTAAAACTTTCTAAATGTTTTAACATTTTTTCATAATCTCGTGGCATAATCTTAAAAAAGTCTTTTTTATCAAAACGATTTAAAAGCTCTCTTGCCTTTTTTGAATTTGTGTAGTCAATGTGCTTTTGTATCATTGTTTTAAGCTCTTTTTCATCTTTTGCATTAAGCTCTTTGACATCAACTAGCTCTTTATTGACATTTGCTTCATTGTGCCTACCTAGCACATACACTACGCCCCCACTCATTCCAGCGGCAAAATTCACCCCCACATCGCCAAGCACCACTACAAGCCCTCCTGTCATATATTCACAGCCATGCACTCCCGTGCCTAAAACTACGGCTTTAGCACCCGAATTTCTTACGCAAAATCTCTCCCCAGCTATGCCGTCTAAATACACCTCTCCTTCAGTTGCTCCATAAAGACAAGCATTTCCTGCTATGATATTTTCTTCAGGGCTAAAACTTGCTTTAGAAGAACTTTTTGCGATGATTTTCCCTCCACTTAAGCCCTTGCCTAGATAATCATTACTATCACCGATGATTTCAAGCTTTATGCCCTTTAGCAAAAATGCTCCAAAGCTGTTTCCTGCATTACCTATGGCGGTGATTTGAATTTGCTCGTCTTTCAAAGCGTCTTTTCCATAACTTTTTAAAAGCTCACTTGAAAGCATAGTAGCAAAAGTTCGACTTTGATTACCCACTTCAAGGCTAAGTTTTATGGGCTTTTTGTTGGATACAGCTTGCTTACAAAGAGGAAGTAAAATTCTATAATCAATGGTTTTTTCAAGCTTATTATCCTTATGTTCTTTAAAATGCACGGCGGTTTTATTATAAGTTGGCAGGGCTTTTAAGATTCTATCTAAATTAAGCTTGTTCGCCTTTGTGCTTGTTTCTTTTTGACGGAGTTTATCGACCCGACCTATCATTTCATCAACATTTTTAAAGCCTAGTCTTGCCATATATTCTCTTAATTCTTGTGCGATGAAGTGCATAAAAGCAACTACCTCATCAACCTTACCTTTAAAACGCTTTCTAAGCTCCACATCTTGCGTTGCGATTCCAAAAGGACAGGTATTTAAGTGGCAAACCCTCATCATTGTGCAGCCCATTACGATTAAAGGGGCGGTTGCAAAGCCAAATTCCTCCGCTCCTAAAAGTGCGGCTATGGCTAAATCACGTCCACTCATTAATTTCCCGTCCGTTTCTAGCCTTACCCTTTCTCTTAAGCCGTTTAAAATCAATGTTTGGTGCGTTTCGGCAAGTCCTAGCTCCCACGGGATTCCAGCGTGTGGGATAGAAGTCCTTGGACTTGCTCCTGTGCCTCCGTCATAGCCTGAAACAAGGATTAAATTCGCTCCTGCTTTAGCCACTCCGGCTGCGACCGTGCCTATGCCATTTTCACTGACAAGCTTGACGGAAATTTTTGCGTCTTTATTTGCGTTTTTTAAATCATAAATAAGCTGTGCTAAGTCCTCTATGGAGTAAATATCGTGATGCGGTGGCGGAGAGATGAGGGTAACGCCCGGGGTTGAGTGTCTAGCCTTAGCTATCCAAGGATAGACTTTAAAGCCCATAAGCTGTCCTCCCTCGCCCGGCTTTGCACCTTGTGCAACTTTGATTTGCAATTCTTTTGCGTGGTTGAGGTAGTTTAAATCCACACCAAAACGCCCACTAGCTACTTGTTTGATAGCGGAATTTTTCATCAAATTTTCTTTTTCGTAGCGGCTTTCATCTTCGCCGCCCTCGCCTGAATTTGACTGTGCACCGATTTGATTCATCGCCTGTGCCAAGCACTCGTGTGCTTCTTTTGAAATAGAGCCATAGCTCATAGCCCCTGTGCGAAAGCGTTTCATTATGCTTTCTACGCTTTCAACCTCATCGATGTTAATCGCCTCGCTAAAGTCAAATTCCATTAAAGATCTTAAATGAATTTGCTTATTGTTGATGATGTGTGAGTATTTTTTAAAACTTTCATAATCTTTATTTTTGCAGGCTTGTTGAAGATGAAAGATGGCTAAAGGGTCGATTAAATGCTCCTCTTTTTCGCTTCTAAAGCCGTGAATTCCAAGTGAGTCTAAAGCCTTGCTTTTGTCTTTAAAAGCCTCATTGTGAAGTTTTAGCGTTTCTTTTTCGATGTCTTCTAAGTCAATGCCCTCTATGCGTGAAGTTGTGGAGCTAAAGTATTTTTCCACAATTTTAGAATTGATACCAAGACACTCAAAAAGTGCCGAGCCATTGTAGCTTTGTAGGGTAGAAACGCCCATTTTGGAGGCGATTTTTACTATTCCAGCCGAACTTGCTTTGATGAAATTACCCACCGCTTTTTGATAATCAAGCTTTAATTCTTTCTTGTCAATCAAATCCTTAATGCTCTCATACACTAAGTAAGGATTAATCACCGTCGCACCATATCCCAAAAGACAGGCAAAATGATGAATTTCACGAGGCTCGGCACTTTCTAGCACTATGCTTGTGTGTGTTCTTAAGCTCTTTCTTACTAAATAATTATGCAGTCCAGAAACGGCAAGTAAGGACGGGATATAAGCCATTTTTTCACTTACACCCCTATCGCTTAAAATCACCGCACAAACGCCTTTTTTAATTTCCGTTTCCACTTTTACAAAAAGCTCTTCTAAAGCATTTTCTAAGCTTTTTTTCTTGTAATCATAAATGATAGAAAATTCCTTAACCTTGAAATTTTTTAGATTTTTAATCTTAAAAAGCTCTTCATTACTAATAATAGGAAGTTGAATTTTAACTCTGTTGGCATTGCTTTCATTAGGCTTTAAAAGATTACCCTCGCGACCTAGATAAATTCTTGTTGAAGTAACTATCTCTTCACGCAAGGCATCAAGGGGAGGGTTAGTTACTTGTGCGAAAAGTTGTTTAAAATAATTAAATAAGGGCTGATACTGCTTTGAGAGCACCGCTAAAGGCGTATCCACACCCATAGCCGCTAAAGCTTCCTTGCCAGAATTTGCCATAGCCAAAACGCTTAATTTTAGCTCATCATAACTCCAGCCAAAAGCCTTTTGTAAGCTTAAAATCTCCTCTTGTTTTAAGAAATGATGTGTATAATTTGTGTCTTCTTGCTTTTCAAGCTTGATTAAATTCTCAAGCCATTTTTTATAAGGCTTGGCATTTGCGTAATGCTCTTTTATTTCATTATCTGCTATTACTCTGCCTCTTGCTGTATCGACAAGCAAAAGTTTGCCCGGCTCCAAACGCTTCTTAGCTTTGATGTTTTTCTCATCGATTTTAAGCGCACCTGTTTCACTAGAAAGGATTAAAAAATCATCTTTTGTGAGATAATATCTTGATGGGCGAAAGCCATTTCTATCTAAACTCGCCCCCATAATCACCCCGTCCGTGAAAACAATAGCCGCAGGTCCGTCCCAAGGCTCCATCAATACAGAATGATACTCATAAAATGCCCTTTTTGCACTAGGCATATTTTCGTTTCTATGCCAAGGCTCAGGCACCATCATCATAAAAGCTTCTTCTAAAGTGCGTCCGTTTAAGGCAAGGAATTCTAAGGTATTATCAAACATTGCCGAGTCGCTACTAGGCTTTGCTATAATGGGAAAAAGCTCCTCTAAATTTTCAAAATAATCACTTTGCATTAAGCCTTCTCTAGCCTTGATACTATGGACATTGCCATTGATAGTGTTAATTTCGCCATTATGCACCATATATCTATTTGGGTGTGCTCTCTCCCAGCTAGGAAAGGTATTGGTCGAAAAACGCGAATGCACCAGTGCGATGGCGGATTTCATATTGACATCTTTAAAGTCTAGGTAGAAATCACTTAGTTGGGTTGAAAGTAGCATTCCCTTATAAACTATGGTGCGTGAAGAAAAGCTTGAAAAATAGAATTTCGGCACATTGAAAGCTTTTTTTTCTATCAAACGCCTTGTAGCATAGAGCAAACGCTCAAATTCAAGTCCCGCCGCTACTTTTGCAGGTCTTTTTACAAAGGCTTGTAAAAAATAAGGCATAGCCTTTAACGCACTTTCTCCCAAATCACTGGGATTAAAAGGCACCGCCCTAAAGCCTAGGAATTCCAAATTTTTCTCCTTAAGTCCCTCCAAAAAAAGCTTTTTAGCCTCCTCTTTAGCGTCTAAATTTGGAGATAAAAACATCTGTGCCACAGCATAATCGCCCTTTTTTGGTAAGCTAAAGCCTAAATCTTGCGTTTTGAAGAAATCGTGCGGAAGTTGTATAAGTATGCCAGCACCATCGCCTGAATTTTCTTCAGCTCCCGCCCCACCTCTATGCTCTAAATTCATTAAAATTTCTAAAGCATCACAAATGACCTTATAAGAGGCGATTCCACGTATATTTGCCACAGCAGCGATTCCGCAAGCATCGTGTTCGTTTTGAGGGTTGTAAAGTCCTAAATTTTGGTTATTTTCTAGGGGATTTAAGTGCATTTTGCCTCCTTTAAATTTGTCATTTTTTCGATTATAGCATACTTGCACTCTTATTTTGATAGAAATTTACTCTTAAATAAGATGATGATTTTAAAAATTTATTGATTTTTTAGCTTTTTCTTAATGCTTTTTTTATTGATGCTCATTTTTTTATAAAAAATATCCACCACTTCCTCCCTCGTGTGAATTTGTTGCATATTTTCAGGCTTAAAATTTCATTTATAACCTATTTGTGTCATATCTTCCTCGATAATTTCAATGCTTTCATTTGAAACTTGCATATTGGAGATTTTAAAATTGATTTAACGCTTTTAATTTGTCGCTATCTTTGCGGATAAGAAAAATGTTCTTGCAAAAATGTGTCAAATAAGCTCTTTTCAAAACAACCATTTTATCAATTTGCAAATGTTTGATTTTAATATTTAGAATTACTTTTTTATCGTTTTATCAGCCTTTACTTCAATTTCAGTAAAAATATTTTGAAACTTCATCAAACTCTTCTTCGCAAATATTCCGTTCTATCAAAGTTTTTTCGATTAAAAAACTACAAAATTAGCCTTAAATTTGTTTTTGGAAACAAGGTCCTTACAATTTTCTCTTTATCTTTTAACATCATAACCCTATACTTATTCTTGATCCTTTAAGCATAAATTATAAAAGTTCAAATTCTCACGGCTCTAAAACATATCCCCCCAGGATCAAAATCTTGTTCTTTAAAACGCATATAAGCCTTTCGTAGCAGTATTTTGCACTTTTTTTGAGTGAAAAATTCATTAAAACTTTTGTCATTTTCCTTTTCAAAAGCGTATTTATTTCTTAGCAAGAAATTGAGATCGCACTTCAGGCACTTTTTAAGCTATTTTAGTGCCTATGTGAAATTTCAAATTTTAGTGATTTTTAAGCTTATTAAATGTATCACTTTTCATTGCAATTCCTTCTTAACCTTACATTTCAAGCACTCTAAAAAAGTGCCTTTTTTAAGCTCTTTAATCACCATATTTTCCCCACATTTCTCACATTTTTCCTCGCTTGGCTTGTAGTTTGAGACAAAATCACATTTTGGATAATGATTACACCCATAAAATTTCCCCCTTTTTGAAAAGCGTTCCACTACTTCGCCATTTTCACATTTAGGGCATTTGACCCCTATGCCATTTGCTTTTTTTGTTTCCTTTTTTTCTGCGTTATCTTCCTTTAAATTCCTTGAATAGCGGCATTTTGGAAAGGCAAGACAAGCGATAAATTCCCCATATCTGCCCTTACGCACGGCTAATTCACTCCCACATTGCGGACATTTTTCCTCAAGCTTAGTGAAGGTTTTTTGACTTTTGATTGTGCTTTTACCCTCTTCGATTTTTCGCATAAAAGGATAGTAAAACTCCCTTAAAGTCTCCTGCCAGTCGGCTTTATTTTCTGCGATTTCATCAAGGGTATTTTCTAAATTGGAAGTAAAATGACTATCGACTATGTCGCTGAAATTTTTCTCTAAAAGTTCGGTAACGCTAAAGGCGATTTCATTTGGCACGAGCTGTTTTTTCTCTATGACTACATAATCCCTCGCACTTAAAATGGAAATTGTCGGCGCATAGGTTGAGGGGCGTCCTATGCCTAGGCTTTCAAGCTTTTTGACAAGTCCTGCTTCAGAATACCTTGACGGAGGCTCGGTGAAGTGATTTGACATAGAAAGTTTTTGCGTTTTTAGCACCTGTGCTTTTTTAAATTCGGGTAAAATCTTGTCCTTATCCATATCCCCATACACCTTATAAAAGCCCTCAAATAGCACTCTTCTCCCGCTTATCTTAAACAACGCCCTTGCTCCTTTGACAAACACGCCTTGACTTTGTGAAAGGGCAGGGTTCATTTGACAGGCTAAAAAGCGGTTATAAATGAGAGTGTAAAGCCTTAGCTCGTCCTTGTCTAAAAACTTAGCGGCAAGTTCAGGCGTAAAGCTTAAATTCGTAGGGCGAATGGCCTCGTGAGCTTCTTGCGCGCCCTTGCTTTTAGTCGTATAAATGTTTTCTTTGCTTGGTAAATACTCCTTACCAAAATGCTCTTTGATGAATTCCCTCGCCCCCTTCACAGCTTCTTTAGCTAGGTTTAAACTATCCGTTCTCATATAAGTGATAACGCCCATCGTGCCTTGATGCGTTTTAACCCCCTCATAAAGCTTTTGCGCTATCATCATCGTTTTTTTGGGGGTAAAGCCAAGGCGATTACTCGCACTTTGTTGTAGTGTAGAGGTCATAAAGGGCGGCGGCGGGGCGATTTTACGCTCTTTACTTTCTATCTTTTCTACGACAAATTGTGCTTTTTGACACTCTTCTAAGATGAGTTTGGCTCTGTCTTTGTTGGTAAGGCTTAGTTTTTCAAGCTTTTTGCCATCAAATTCTACAAGTTCGGCTTCTAAATCTTTACTAAAAATCATATCGATACTAAAATACTCAAGCGGCACAAAAGCACGGATTTCTTTCTCTCTATCGACTATGATTTTAAGTGCGGCACTTTGCACCCTACCCGCACTTAAGCCTCTTTGAATTTTTTGTCCTAAAAGAGGGCTTAGTTTGTAGCCGACTATTCTATCAAGTAAACGCCTAGTTTGCTGGGCATTGACGGAATTTATATCGAGCTTTCTAGGGTTTTTAAGTGCGTGTTCTATGGCGTTTTGGGTGATTTCGTGAAAGACTATGCGAGGTAGGGAGTTTTCATCTTTACCTATGGCTTTAGCGATGTGATAGGCTATCGCCTCGCCCTCTCTATCCTCGTCCGTTGCGAGATAAATTTGCCCCGCCTTAGCCGCTTTAACTTTAAGCTCCTTAACTAAAGCACTATGGTCTTTTGATATGCGGTATTCAGGCACGAAGTTATCTTCATCTATCTTTATGCCAAAACTACTTTTTGGTAGGTCTCTAATGTGTCCTTTTGAGGCTATGACTTCGTATTTATTACCTAAAAAATTGCTTATCGTTCTTGCCTTTGCGGGGGACTCCACGATGATTAAATCTTTTTTCATTTTGTTATACCTTATTATATGCGTTAAAAATTCGCATTATATTTAAAAGAATTTAAAAAGTGCTTAGAAAACTTGGAACACTTCTTGCTTATAAACTTGTAGCAATTTTGAAGCAATATTTTAAAAAAGGATTTACTATGATGCGTTCTCTTTGGTCTGGTGTTAGCGGTATGCAAGCACACCAAATCGCAATGGATGTTGAGGGTAATAACATCTCAAATGTTAATACCACAGGTTTTAAATACTCAAGAGCTGACTTTGGCACGATGTTTTCTCAAACTGTGAAAATCGCCACCGTGCCTACTGAAAATTTAGGCGGACAAAATCCACTCCAAATCGGTCTTGGCACGAGCATAAATTCAACCACTAGAATTCACTCTCAAGGCTCAGTGCAAACAACGGATAAAAATACCGACATCGCGATTAATGGAGACGGATTTTTTATGGTGAGTGATGACGGGGGGCTGACTCGTTATCTCACGCGTTCAGGGGATTTTAAACTAGACGCCGCAGGGAATTTTGTCAATAATGCAGGCTTTGTCGTGCAAGGCTGGAACATCAACTGGGACGACCAAAGCATAGATACTTCAAGGTCTCCTAAGAACCTTTTCATCGATCCGGGTCTTCACATACCAGCGGCTAAATCAACCGAAGTTGCTATCAAGGCGAATTTAAATAGTGGCTTAAACATCGGCAACGCCGCGCGCCCACTTTATGGACTTGACTCTATCCACGGCTTTAATAAAAAAACAGGCGAAACAAAAGATGAAAACGATAACGGCACAACGCAGTTTTACACCACTTCTAAAAACGGCATAGAAGTTACTGAAAAGGGCGTTGATGCGGGCTCACTCTTTAATGGTAGCGGTCAAGGGCTTAACCTAAGAGAAGGGCAGGGCATTTGGGTAAGTTTTGCGGACTCTAAATTTGTAACAAATGGCACAAATAGAACAGGTTTTGACGCTAATAATAAAATAAATCAAAACAATGTCGTTTTCTGGGGAAGTGAAAATCAAAAAACACGCCTTGACATCACCATAAACGGCGTAGCTATACAAAATAATGACATCAGCAGTTTAGACCAAGCCATAGCCTACATCAACACCTTCACAAATCCGCAAGAAGGTAGAGAAGGCACAGGTGTCGTAGCGACTAAAAAGGCTGATGGCACAGGGATAGAATTTATCAACAGAAATGAAAACGGCACAACCGATAATATGAAAAATATCAACCTAATCGTCAATGCACAAAACACCGCAGGCGAACTTTGGAATGCGACTTGGAATAATAATAACTTTACTTTCGGTAATGGCAAAGTGAATCAAAACGGAAGCGTTTGGACAGCCACAGGGGGAACGGGTAACCAAACCACAGGTCCAACAAATGCGGCCGTCATCACAGCACACAAATACACCTACTCAAGTTCTCCGCAAAATTTACCACCGATGTATAATCCTGATGGCGGAGCAGCTTTTACAGATAATGATGCTGATGCAAACACTAGACCGACAGACCCAGCTAGTGCGAACTACTGGGACGCTTTAAGAGGGGGACTATATAATGAAGATGTGCGTGTGTTTAGAACGACTGAGGACTTAAGAGAGCTTTTACAAAGAGACGCAAGATATGGGGTCGATTATAATGGCAATGGTGCTTTTGCAGCAGAAGACATCAATCAAAAAGTAACCATCACCGTGAGCGATGATGGACGCTTTACCGTGTCTAATGCAAAGCAAGATAGCCAAATCCCAGCAAATGCCTTGCAAACAGGTCAAGCAGTAACAACAACGGCAAAAGACTTAAGCTTTAATGTAACATCTTATACCGATGCACTTGGTAAAATCAGCACAAATGACGCCTTTACCAAAATCTTTAAAGCCTTTGATGGCGTGCAAACCGCAGGAAGTCAAAAGAAAGAAAGTGAGCAACTCAAACTTTCAGCCTTTTCAGCGGGACTTGAAATTTTCGATAGTTTAGGGAATAAGCATACCTTAGAAGTGCAATTTGTCAAGCAAACTACCACTCAAGACGGCGGAAACGAGTGGCAAATGATAATCCGTGTGCCTGAACCTGCTGAAATCAACACCACAGGCGATGGTCCAAGTAATATAGTCGTAGGCTCTGCTCGCTTTAATAATGACGGCTCACTAGCAAGTTATAGCCCTAAAACTTTAAATTTCAGTCCAAATAACGGCGCTGCGCCAAATCAGCAAATCAAGCTTTCTTTTGGAACAAGCGGTGCAAATGACGGACTTGTAAGCTCAAGCTCGGCTTCAACGCTGACAAATCAAGCCACAGACGGCTACACTTCAGGGAATTTAAAACCTGACGCAATCCGCGTTGATGATAAGGGACACATCTTAGGCGAATTTACAAATGGAAAGGTTTTTGCCGTGGCTAAGATAGCAATGGCTAGTGTGGCAAATAACTCAGGGCTTGAAGAAATCGGCGGTAACCTTTTCAAAGTAACGGGAAATAGTGGTAATATCGTAGTCGGCGAGGCAGGAACAGGTGGTCGTGGTGAGATGAAAACCTCAGCACTTGAAATGTCTAATGTGGATTTAAGTAGAAGTTTAACCCAGCTCATCATCGTGCAAAGGGGCTATCAAGCAAATTCAAAAACCATTTCAACAAGTGATCAAATGCTAAACACGCTTTTACAGCTTAAGCAGTAAGGGGTAAATTTAGGGCGAAATTCTAGCCCTATTTTCTTTCAACGCGGTTTGCCACTTTAGAAACTTAAATGCAAGGCATTTTTTCTAAAGGGCAAAAGCGTTTCTTTCAAATGGGCTAGAATTTAGCTTGATTTGAGAGAAAAAAGCCCAGCTTTACAAGCCTAGTTCGCTAGTCTTGTAATACTAGGCTTGACTGCCTTCAATTTATTGCTAACCCGCTCTTCGAGTGGGTTGCAATAATTTAGTCTTTTCTTAAAATTCTTTTGATGAAAAATAACACCGCACCGATGAAAAAGATAAGGGCTAAAAGCTCATTATTATAAATGCCAAGTCCAAGTTCAAGCGGACTTTCACTCCCTCCACGGCTTAAAGAAAAAGCGGTAATCCCAGCTATTATAACCCCGCAAATGCTTTCCCCCACGATAAGCCCAGAGGCAAAAAGTGTGCCTCTTTGCTCACTTTTAGCGAGTTTTTCATCTTTGTGTGAATTTTTAGCGTATTTTTGTGCGAGTTTTTTCATCACAAAATATTTTAAAACCCCACCTATAACTAAAGGGATATTCACAGAAGGCGGAAGATAAATGCCTATACCTACGGCTAAAGGCGGGAGCATTTTATCGCTTTTTCTTAAAAATTTATCGATGATGATGACTAAAATGCCTACGCAAATTCCAAAGGCTATGTATTTCCACTCTATATTTTGATGAAAAATGCCCTGTGCTATGGTGTTCATAAGATTAGCTTGAGGGGCGGCTAAGGCGGCGGAAGTATCCATACCCTCTCTAGGCATAGCCCCTACAAAACCATAAGCTTGATAAAGCAAATTTAAAACAGGTGTGATAGCTAAACTCCCAAAAACACAGCCTATTAGCAAAGAAACTTGCTGTTTCCAAGGAGTCGCACCGACTAAATGTCCTGTTTTTAAATCCTGCAAATTATCATTTGAAATCGCCGCCGTGGCTAAAATCACGCTTGTGATAAAAATGGCTAAAGCGATGGCAAATTGAGAAAGCATTTCACCCTTAAAAATATCCGCCCCTACAAGCAAAATTACCAAAGAAGAAGCGATAATGGCTATTAAACCTATGCCAGAAATTGGGCTTGAAGATGAGCCAACAAGTCCTGCCATATAGCCACAAGCAGCCGCTACAAAAAAGCCTATTAGCACGGCTAAAATCGTCCCACCTATGCTAAAAAGTAAGGTATAAAAAGGGCTTAAATTCGCCTCACTCACAAAACTATAAAAGGTCGCAAAAAGCCCTAAAAGCGTGATGAAAAATAATACCGCAATGCTTTTAAATGAAAGGTCTTGTTTGCTAACTTCTGGGCTAAGTTTAGCGTGTTTGATTAATTCTTTCATGCCCTCAAACACAGGCTTTAAAAGCTCAAAAAGAGTCCAAAGTGCCGCTATGGCTATGGTGCCTGTGCCAATGAGCCTTACCTTATCTTTCCACACACTTCCTGCTAAACTTACCGCCTCACTCGTGCTTGTAAATTCAAAGCTTGAAAGATAAGGCGTAAAAACGCCCCACGCTAAAAACATTCCCACAAAAAGTGCTATCGCTCCTGTAAGTCCTACAAGATACCCCGCACCTAAAAGTGCTAAAGAATAGCCCATAGAAAAGCCAAAAGCCATTTTATTCCAAATAAAAGCTAGGGAGCTTTCGCTCGCTATGATTTTAAAGCCACTGCTAAAAAGGCTCATTATAGCGGCGATGAAAGAGCCAAAGGCGATTTCTTTCACGCCCTCTTTGCCTTTTTTATTACTTTGGTCTTTGTTTGCCACTTTTAAAATTTCAGCCGCCGCTCTGCCCTCCGGGTAGGCTAATTGACTCTCCACCACCATCACACGCCTTAAGGGTATGGTAAAAAGCACTCCAAGCACTCCACCACAAAGGCAAATCATAAAGGTTTGCCATAGAGGAAATTCACTCCAATACCCGCACATAAAAAGCCCCGGTATGACAAAAATCACCGCCGAAAGCGTTCCAGCGGCGGAGGCTTCTGTTTGCACCATATTATTTTCTAAAATGCTTGAATTTTTAAAGAAGCTTAAAACCGCCATAGAAATGACAACAGCAGGGATAGAGGAGGAAAAAGTTAGCCCCACTTTAAGCCCTAAATAGACATTAGAAGCGGTAAAGATGAGGGTAAGAATACTCCCTAAAATCAAGCCTCTAAAGGTAAGTTCGCGTAAATTTTTTGAAGTGTGCATAGTAGTCCTTGCATTTTGATAAAGGCAAAAAGATATATAAAAAGTTCTTAAAATTTAATTAAGTTAATTTTAAATTTCGTTTGTAAATTTAAAGTAAGATTTGACGAAATCATTTTAAGGGTAAGCTTTGGAAAATTTATATGCTTTGATACTTGGCATTATCGAGGGTTTGACGGAATTTTTGCCTATTTCTAGCACGGGGCATATGATTTTGGGGACGACTATTTTGGGGATTAAAATGGACGATTTTTGGCGGTCGTTTTTGATTATTATCCAGCTTGGCTCGATTTTGGCGGTGCTTTTTGTCTTTTGGCGTAAGCTTTTGCAAAGCTTTGTTTTGTGGTTTAAATTAGCCTTTGCCTTTTTACCTACGGGGCTTATAGGGATTTTTGTGTCAAAATATTTAGAATTTTTATTTAATGGTTATGTTGTAGCTTTTATGTTGATTTTAGGGGGGGTGGTTTTTATCGTAATCGAGCTTTTGCATAGGGGGAAGAATTATGCGGTCAATGCTTTGGAGGAAGTAAGTTTCAAACAAGCTTTTTGTATAGGGCTAATCCAGTCTTTAGCGATGATTCCGGGCACTTCAAGGAGCGGAGCAAGTATCATAGGCGGACTTTTGCTAGGGCTTAATCGTAAGGTCGCTGCGGAATTTAGCTTTTTACTTGCCGTGCCAACGATGATAATTGCCACAGCGTATAGCATTTACAAAGAACCAAGCCTTTTAAGTAATGCCTCTTCTTTCACGCCTCTTATTATAGGCTTTGTGGTGGCTTTTGTGGTGGCGGTTTTGGTGATTAAATTTTTCTTAAAATTCATCGCTAAATTTGACTTTATCCCTTTTGGGATTTATCGCATTGTGCTTGGAATTTTATTTTTTTATCTTTATATGAATGGAATTTTAGACGCGGGAAGTGAATTTGAGCTTTAATTTAAAGAAAATTAAGCGTTTAAAGGCTACAATTTGCCTTTAAAAATCGAGGTTATAATGGAAAAGGAAGTCATAGCATATCAAAACAACGGAGTATTGATAGACACTCAAAGTGCGACGAATTTGGACTTTGAAAAAGTTTATTTTGATAATAGTAAAGAAGCCTTAGAGGTGCTTAGACACTCCTGCGCACACTTGATGGCACAAGCGATTAAGGCACTTTACCCTGAGGCAAAATTTTTTGTCGGTCCTGTGATAGAGGACGGGTTTTATTATGATTTTCGTGTAAGCTCTAAGCTGGGCGAGGAGGACTTAATAAGAATAGAAAAAAAGATGAAAGAATTCGCCGAAGCTAAACTTGAAATTCAAAAATACACCCTAAGCAAAAAAGAAGCGATTGAAAAATTTAAAGATGATGACTTAAAACAAGAAGTTTTAGCCAAAATCCCAAACGATGAGGTAAGCATTTATAAGCAAGGGGAATTTGAGGATTTATGTCGTGGTCCTCACGCACCAAATACGAAATTTTTGCGTTTTTTTAAACTCACACGCATTGCGGGAGCGTATTTAGGCGGTGATGAAAAAAGAGAAATGCTAACACGCATTTATGGCACAGCCTTTGCCGATAAAGAAAGCTTGAAAGAATATCTACACATCATCGAAGAAGCAAAAAAAAGAGACCATAGAAAGCTTGGCAGTGAGCTAAAACTCTTCACTTTTGATGAGCAAATTGGTGGCGGTTTGCCTTTGTGGCTAAGTAATGGAGCTAGGTTGCGTTCAAAATTAGAGCAAATGCTTTATAAAATCCACCGCTTAAGAGGCTATGAGCCTGTGAGAGGACCTGAGCTTTTGAAAGCGGAGGCGTGGAAGATTAGCGGACATTATGCAAATTATAAAGAAAATATGTATTTTACGCACATTGACGAGCAAGAATATGGCATTAAGCCGATGAATTGCGTGGGGCATATTAAGATTTATCAAAGCGATGTGCGAAGTTACCGCGATTTACCGCTGAAATTTTTTGAATATGGCGTAGTGCATAGACACGAGAAAAGCGGAGTTTTGCACGGACTTTTTAGGGTAAGAGAATTCACGCAAGATGACGCACATATTTTTTGTATGCCAAGCCAAATTAAAGAACAAGTGCTTGAAATTTTAGCCTTTGTAGAACATTTGATGAAACTTTTTGATTTTAGCTATGAAATGGAAATTTCAACCCGCCCTGAAAAAGCCATAGGTGATGAAGCCATTTGGGAAGTAGCGACAAAGGCTTTAAAAGAGGCTTTGGACGAACAGGGTTTAAAATATGGCATAGACGAGGGAGGCGGGGCTTTTTATGGTCCTAAAATAGACATTAAAATCACAGACGCACTTAAGCGTAAATGGCAGTGTGGCACGATACAGGTGGATTTTAATTTGCCTGAACGATTTGAGTTAGAATACACTACAAGTGAGAATACTAAAGAACGTCCTGTGATGTTGCATCGTGCGATTTTAGGCTCTTTTGAGAGATTTGTGGGGATTTTAACCGAGCATTGTGCGGGAGAATTTCCCTTTTTCATCGCACCAACTCAAGTGGGCATAGTGATTATCAATGAAACGCATTTAGCCTATGCAAAGGGCATACAAAGAATGCTTTTGGAATTAGGCGTGGATAGTGAAATTTATGATAAAAATGAAAGTTTGAGTAAGAAAATTCGCAATGCTGAAAAGCAAAAATTGCCGATGATTTTGGTTTTAGGCGATGAGGAGCTGTCAAATAGAGCTGTGGCTTTAAGAGATAGGAGGGCTAAGGAGCAAAAAAGCCTTAGTTTAGATGAATTTATTAATTTAGTGAAGGAGAAAATGAGTGAGGTTGCGTTTTGAGTAAAGAAAAAGAAGTGTTGCTTAACGAGGAGATAAGAGCAGATGAGCTTCGCTGTATAGGCGATGATGGTAAGGTTTATGGGATTATTAGTGCGGACGAGGCTTTGGGCATTGCAAATCGTTTGGGACTTGATTTAGTTTTAATAGCCCCTGATGCTAAGCCTCCTGTGGCGAAGATTATGGATTATGGTAAATTCCGCTACCAGCAAGAAAAAAAGCAAAAAGAAGCCAAGAAAAAACAAAAAGTCATCGATATAAAAGAGATTAAACTTTCCGTGAAAATTGCACAAAATGACATTAATTATAAAGTAAAGCACGCTTTGGAATTTTTAGAGCAGGGTAAGCATGTGAAATTTCGCGTTTTTTTAAAGGGGCGTGAGATGTCAAATCCTGAAGCGGGTGTGGCTTTACTTGAAAAAATTTGGCAAAGCATAGAGGATAAGGCAAATCGTGATAAGGAGCCACTTTTTGAAGGGCGTTATGTCAATATGCTTGTAACGCCGAAAAAGGCTTAAGGAGTCTTTATCTTAAGCCATATGTTTTAAAAGAGCTAAAATGTGCGGTCAAATCAACAATTTTCACACTTTCGATTTTCCCAAAATAAAGACTGATTTTATCCTAAGTGTAGGGTCGATGTGCCGTGTGGCACATCACTTAAGAAAAAATCATCTAAGAAATTTAGCCTCTCCTTTAGACTGGATGATTAATGATAGTCTAAAGGTTGTTTTTGAATTATTTCAAAGTGATTTTAAGGACTTTTTTCGTTTTTGTTCTTTTGTAAAAAATGCAGAAGATTTTATTGGAAAAACAGATGCTTACAGACAAGTAGTAAAAGATGATAGTAATGATATAATAGCAATTCATTATTTTTACGCCTATGAAGACCTAGAGACGCAAAGCAAAAGAATCAACACTCAAGCAAGAAAACGTTGGACACTCATCAAAGATAAAATTCTCTCTTCTAAAAATGTTGTTTTCGTGCGAAGTGGGGATTTTGATTTAAAAGAAGCAAGTGAATTTTTGCAAAAAACTGCAAAATTATTTAATAAAAATGGGGGGGGGGGGGGTTACACTCTCATCAATGTCAGTCATAATGAAAGGCTAAAAGAAGATGAGATGATAATGCAAGAATTTGATTTAGGAGAGAATTTAAAACTCGTTCATTATAGCATTTGTGAAAATGAAAAAGATTATAGAGGAAATACCTCTTTTTGGACGACTATGATGCGAAAGAGCATTGTAATGCCTGATATTTTAATTTTTAAAAACAAGTGGAATGCTTTTAAAACTCGTTTTATGAGAAGTTGCCAAAAAAGAAAGGCGTTTTTTACGAAAAGAAAGCAAAATGATTTAGATTCAACTCAGCTTTAATTTGCGCTTAAGACTTGTAAAAAATTTAATTTTTCAAATGCTTTAAAGTGAAGTTATAAACAATTGATTAAAAAGTAAATTTAGGAAAGCTATGCGAGAAAATCCCGCCTTTTTAAAAGAGCAAATCATCACTTATTTGGGTAATAAAAGAGCCTTGCTGGGCTTTTTAAAGCAGGGTTTTGACTATGCTAAAAACGAGCTTAAAAAGGAAAAATTAAGTTTTTTAGATATGTTTAGCGGCTCTGGTGTGGTGAGTCGTTTTGCTAAGGCACATAGTAGCTTTATCATCGCAAATGATTTAGAACTTTATAGCAAAATCATCAATTCTTGTTATTTAGCAAATTTAACTCAAAACGAGCTTGAAAATTTACGCCTCTTCCATCAAAAACTTTTAAAATCTCCCTTAAAAAATGGCTTTATTAGCGAACTTTACGCACCTAAAGATGAAAATGCTATCCAAAAAAATGAGCGTGTGTTTTATACAAAAGAAAATGCCCTTTATTTAGACGGCTTAAGACAAGCCATAGAAAAAGAACTTCCGGCACATTTACGCCATTTTTTCTTAGCGCCTTTGCTTTATGAAGCGAGTGTGCATACAAATACAAGCGGTGTTTTTAAGGGCTTTTATAAGGATAAAAATGGCATAGGTAAATTTGGCGGGGTGGGGGAGAATGCTCTTTCTCGCATTAGAGGAAAGATGAGTCTTAAAATGCCTGTTTTTTCAAATTTTCATTGCGAATTTGAGGTTTTGCAAAAGGACGCTAATGTTTTAAGCAAGGAGCTTGAAAAGCTTGATTTAGCGTATTTTGACCCGCCTTATAATCAGCATCCTTACGGCTCAAATTATTTTATGCTTAATCTTCTTGCAAGTTATCAAAAGCCAAGTGAGCTTTCTAAGATTAGCGGGATACCAAAAGAGTGGAATAGAAGCGTTTATAATAAGGCAAAAGAAGCTGAAAGTGCCCTATTTGACTTGATGTCTCAAACCCCTGCAAAAATTCTTTTACTCTCTTATAATTGCGAGGGCTTTGTAAAAAAGGAAAACTTTATAAAAAAGCTTGAAAAACTTGGTAAATGCTTTATTTTGGAACAAGATTACAATGCTTTTAGAGCTAGTCGCAATCTTAAAAATCGCCCCCTACACATTAAAGAGCAGCTTTACATTGTGAAAAAGTAACAAATTTTCGCTTTAGTTTATCGTTTTAAATAAATTTTATTCTAAAAATACTATAATCAAAGCTTAAAAATTAAGGAAAACGATGAAACTTAAAGTAGGAATTTTAGGTGCTAGTGGCTATGTGGGCAATGAGCTTGTGAAAATTCTCTCAAAACACCCTAAAACTAAACTTACTTACATAGGCTCTAAAAATAACATAGGGCAAAGCTACAACGCTCTTTATCCGCACTCAAATTTGGCTTTAGAATTTTCGAGCGAGGATTTAAGTAAAATTCAGCTTGATGTGCTTTTTATGGCGACTCCACACGAATTTAGTGCCTCTTTTATCGATGAGGACTTGTTAGAGCGTATGAAAATCATCGATTTGAGTGCGGATTTTCGTTTGAAAAATTTGAAAAATTATGAGCTTTATTATCATTTTTCTCACCCAAATGAAAAGCTTGTCAAAGAGGCTGTTTATGGACTTAGTGAGCTTTATTGTGAGGAGATAAAAAAGGCACGTTTAGTGGCAAATGCGGGTTGCTATACGACTTGTTCTATCCTTAGTCTTTATCCTGTGGTGAAGGAAAAAGTGATTGATTTAAGCTCCATTATCATCGATGCAAAAAGCGGAGTAAGTGGGGCTGGGCGTTCGGCTAAGATAGAGAATTTATTTTGCGAAGTTAATGAAAATTTCAAAGCCTACGCCATAACTTCACATCGCCATACGCCTGAAATCGAAGAGCAATTAAGCCTTGTGGCAAAGCAAGAGTTAAAAATTCAATTCACCCCTCACCTTGTGCCTATGCAAAGGGGGATTTTAGCAAGTATTTATACAAATTTAGCTTGTGATTTAGATGAGGTGGAGTTAAGAAAAATTTATGAAAAATACTATAAAGATAAGCTTTTCATTCGCCTTTTGCCTGAAAAAACTTATCCGCAAACACATTTTGTAAGCCATAGTAATTTTATGGATCTTAATTTTTGCATAGATAAACGCACAAAAAGGCTTATCATCATCGGTGCTTTGGATAATTTAGTCAAGGGTGCGGCTGGACAAGCTGTGCAAAATATGAATTTAATGTTTGATTTTGAGGAAAATTTGGGACTTTAGGAGGGTTTATGAAAATTAGAGCAATGCAAGAGAGTGATTATGAAAAAGTGTATGCTTTATGGTGCGAAATTAAGGGTTTTGGTCTAAGAAGTATTGATGATAGTTTTGAAAATATTAGTGCTTTTTTGAGGCGTAATCCCGGTTTGAGTGCTGTGGCGGAGTTAGACGGCGAAATAGTGGGGAGCATACTTTGCGGACACGATGGACGCACGGGCGGTTTTTACCATGTATGTGTGCATAAAAATCATAGAAAAAGGGGTATAGCACACAAAATGACAGAATTTTGCCTTGAAGCACTTAAAAAAGAAAAGATTAATAAAATCGCCCTCATTGCCTTTAAAAGCAATGATTTGGGTAATGAGTTTTGGAGGCATTATGGCTTTACCTTAAGAGAAGATGCAAACTATTACGATTTGTCCTTAAATGAGAGTAATCAAACCCACTTTAACCATTAGGAAAAGATTATGCAAAAATATTTAGAAAAAGCTCAAGTTCTCATCGAATCCTTGCCTTATATACGCAAATTTGCTTCTAAAATTGTTTTGATTAAATACGGCGGTTCTGCTATGGAAAATGAGGAGCTAAAGCACTGCGTTATGCAAGATATAGCCCTTTTAAAGCTTGTAGGTTTAAAGCCTGTAATTGTGCATGGCGGAGGTAAGGATATCTCAAGGCTATGCGAAAATTTGGGTGTGAAAAGTGAATTTAAAAACGGCTTAAGGGTAAGCGATAAAGAAACGACTAAAATCGCTGAAATGGCACTTTTGCAAATCAATAAAAACTTAGTGCAAAATTTAGAATGTCTAGGTGTGAAAGCCATAGGCATTTGTGGGAAGGACGGAAGGCTTTTGCACTGCGTTAAAAAGGACGAAGATTTGGGCTTTGTGGGTGAAATTTCTAAGGTAAAAGTGGGAATTTTAAATGAGCTTTTGGAAAAGGACTTTTTGCCTGTGATTGCTCCTGTGGGTATGGACGAAGAGTTTAATACTTATAATATTAACGCCGATGACGCTGCTTGTGCTTTGGCTAAGGCTTTAAGGGCGGAAAAGCTTGTTTTTTTAAGCGATATAGCGGGACTTTATAGAAATTACGAGGATAAAAACTCGCTCATCTCAAAAATTAGCCTTAGTGAAGCAAAAGGACTTCTTAGCTCCTTGCAAGGCGGTATGCTTGTTAAATTACGCTCTTGCATTGATGCGTGTGAAAATGGCGTGAAAAAAGTGCATATTTTAGACGGACGCGTGAAGCATAGTTTATTGCTTGAAATTTTTACCGATGAGGGTATAGGGACTTTGGTGGTTTAGATGTTACTTGAAATTTATAATAAATTTGAACTCACTCTAGCAAGGGGCGAGGGCGTTTATCTTTATGATGATAAAAATAGGGAATTTTTGGACTTTTCAAGTGGTATAGGTGTGTGTGCTTTGGGTTACAATCATAAGTTTTTTAATCAGGCTTTAAAAAAGCAAATTGATAAACTTCTTCATACGAGTAATCTTTATTTTAATGAAGAAGCCCTAAAAGCTGCAAAAAATTTGGCTAAAGCCTCACAACTCTCCCGCGTTTTTTTCACAAATTCAGGCACAGAAAGCGTAGAGGGTGCGATGAAAGTCGCTAAAAAATACGCTTTTAACAAGGGCATTAAAAACCCCTCTTTCATCGCTTTTAAAAATTCTTTTCACGGACGCACCTTGGGTGCTTTGTCTCTCACGGCTAATGAAAAATATAAAAAGCCCTTTAAACCCTTAATAAGTGGGATTAAATTTGCCACTTTTAACGACCTAGAAAGCGTTAAAAAGCTCTTAAATGAAAAAACTTGTGCCATAGTGCTTGAAAGTGTGCAAGGCGAGGGTGGGATAAACCCTGCCACACCGGAATTTTACAAAGCTTTGAGAAAACTTTGTGATGAAAGAGATATTTTACTTATAAGTGATGAAATTCAATGCGGAATGGGGCGTAGTGGAAAGTTTTTTGCTTATGAGCATAGCGGAATTTTACCCGATGTTTTAACGAGTGCTAAGGCACTTGGAAATGGCGTAAGTGTGGGGGCTTTTGCGGTGAGTGAAAAAGTAGCACAAAATTCTCTTAAAGCGGGAGATCACGGAAGCACTTATGGGGGTAATCCTCTCGCTTGTGTGGCGGTAAATGCGGTATTTGACATTTATGCTAAAGAAAAAATACTTAGCAAGGTTGCTAAACTTACGCCCTATTTAGAAAAAGCCTTAGATGAGCTGATAAGCGAATTTGACTTTTGTGGGGAGAGAAGAGGGCTTGGCTTTATGCAAGGACTTAGTTTAAATCACAAAATAAAAGTAGCCGATGTGCTTAAAAAATGCCGCGAAAATCATCTTTTGCTTTTAAGCTGCTCTAAAAATGATCTAAGATTTCTCCCGCCTTTGATTATAGAAAAAGAGCATATTGGTGTCATGGCTGAAAAATTAAGAGCGGTTTTGAAAGGGTTTTGAAAGGAAGTGTATTGAAAAAAGAAAGTGAATTTGAGATTGTGAGAGCCTTTTCGCATATATTAGGCTTACCAAATAAAACAGAGGTTCATTATTTATTTATAAAGGCGAAAAAGGCAAGTCAAAAAAACCTGATGGCTATTATTTTTATGATGGCATTACTTTTATACTAGATGCTAAAGCTCCAAACGAAAATTTACAGGTCAATTAAAAGACTATATGGAGCTTGAAAGCAATGAAAATTTTATAGGTTTTGAATACAATAAAACTGAATTTCGCTGCTATGTCAATGGAAAGCTTATAAAAGATGAACTGACTTTAAAAGATAAGGAATATTACAAAGAAAAATACTTTCCAAAAAGAATCAATAATGAGCAAATTGTAAATAGTGGTGCTTTAAAGTTAGCAAATCTATTTCGAAATTCTAAAATTGATAAACAAATGAATGTTCCATTTATTGGGGCTGTAATGCTGTGTATGAAATTTTTAGAGAGTGATTATATTGATTTAACTTCTACTGCGACAATTTTAAAATCGATTAAACAAGAGGTATCAATGAAATTTTGGTTGATAAAGATATACCGATTACAAAAAAAAGAGAAAAAGCGTTTTATTCTAAGAATTTTAGATGATAGTTCGCTTAATAGAGCTAAAAGTGAAGATTTATTTACCATTATCCAAGAAATTTCAACAATTTATAATTTTATCCATATCTCTGCTGATGATTATAAGGGACACGATATAATGAATAATTTTTTAAAGGTTTTTCGCAGATGGAATTCGGTAAATGCCAATGAAAAAGGCGAAGTTTTTACGCCTGATCATATAGCAAATTTAATGTATAGCTTGGCTTATTGCTCTAAAGATAGTGAAATTTTAGACCCAACTTGTGGAAGTGGCACATTTCTTACAAACGCAATGGCAAATATGTTTAATGAAATTGATCCAAAATTAGAAAATTTACACGAGACACAAAAAAATATCAAGCAAAATCGCTTAATCGGCATAGAGACAAATGAGTTTAATGCGACTCTTGCTGGAATCAATATGATGCTTCACGGCGATGGTGCTTCGCAAATTTATAATGCGGATTGTTTTGAAAGATTACCAAGCCTACAAAATATGTATAATCGAGTCTTAATGAATCCACCTTTTGCACAAAGTGATATTGAATAAAATTCGTTTATGAAACGCTTTATTATATGCGTGATGATGGCTTTTTGGCAACAATAGTTCCAAAATCCTGTGTCAGTGGGACGATTGAAGCAAATGTTAGCTATTTATCAAAGATTTTTAAGATAGCAAATTTAAAGGCAGTGATTTCTTTACCGACTAATTTGTTTTATCCTGTTGGAGCAAATACCTGCATTATTGTTTTACACAAAACAAATATAAAAGACAACAAAACAATTTTAATCAACTGCTTAAATGATGGCTTTGAAGTTGTCAATAAGGCTCGTATTTGTAAAAATGATGAGTGCTAAAGTCTTATGCGGATTTGAATTGCATAAAAACACTTTAAAGAAAAATGCCATTTGGGATACTGCTTTTGAGGATTTTTCAATCAGTGATTTAATCATCAAAATAGGAAAGGGTAGGGAGAAAAAGTCCATTGATAGAAAAATAGAAAATAAATATCCAAAAAATGGCATTCCACTTATCATTGCTAAAAAGAACAATAATGGCATAGGTGGTGCAAAACTAAGAGATGAAATAGAGCAAGTTTATAGCGATAAAATTTGCATTATTAGCGGTGGAGATGGCGGGGGTGGTAAGACATATTATTGTGAGTTTGAGTTTTGTGCTACAAATTTTGTAATGATTTGCGATTTTGCTAATTGTATCAAAGATAAGATGGACAAATTCGCAAAATACTTTTTAGCAATCACAATTTCAGAAACACTCTTTAAAACAATAGGACACGGAAGGACAATTTCAGAGGTGCCAAATATCAATATAAAATTACCCATAACTGCAAAAAAAGAAATTGATTTTGCATATATGTCAAACTACATACAAAAAATTCAATATGCTGAGTTTTTGTAAAATTATAGGATTATAAAGGCAAAATATTTATGCTTCTATTAATCAATAGCGAGTGCAAACTAGGGTTAAGTTCTTTGGTTACAAGATAAATAAGCGAAATTTAAAAGCAAAATACTTGCTTAAATAGCTTAACGATTATTTTTAATCACATAAACCATACCCACAAAACTCACAATCACAACTACGCTAATAAAAACAAGCTGGATAATGTCTAAAGTGCTCATTTGCCCTCCTCTCTTTCTTTAAGCTGACCGCAAGCTGCAGAGATGTCAAGCCCCTTACTCTCTCTTATGGTGCAAGTTACGCCTTTTTGACTTAGTAAATCCTGAAATTTTACGGCATTCTCAAGGCTAGGGCGTTTGTAAATGCTACCTTGATGAGGGTTAAAAAGGATTAAATTGACCTTAGCTTTTATACCATTTAAAAGTTTGACTAGTTCTTTAGCGTGTTCGATTTTATCATTAATGCCGTCTATTAAGAGGTATTCAAACATCACTCTTTTGCGTGTATCAATGGGAAATTCACGCACAGCTTGCATAATGGAAGCTATGTTGTAGGCTTTATTAATGGGCATTAATTCAGTTCGCAATTCATCATTAACAGCGTGTAGAGAAATGGCAAGTAAAACGCCCAAATTCATCTCTCCAAGCTCTTTAATCTGCCTTGCAAGCCCACTCGTGCTAATGGTTTGACGGCGTGGGCTTATAGCTAAAGTATCGTTATGGCTTAGAATTCGCACGGCTTTAGCGACATTATTAAGATTATCAAGCGGCTCTCCCATACCCATATAGACGATATTTACGCGGCGTTCATAAGGAATGTTATTTTGCCTTTTTATCCACAAAATCTGCCCCACAATCTCTCCCGCACTTAAATTTCTTTTAAGCCCTCCCTTAGCCGTGAGACAAAAGCTACACCCGCTTTTACAGCCCACTTGAGATGAAACGCAAATGGTAAATTTGGCGTGAGAAAGTCTTTTTCCCTCCTTATCAAATTTTTCTTCCTTCATTGGTAAAAGCACGGATTCTATCCTTAAGCCATCTCTAAGTTCGAAAAGATATTTAATGCTCCCATCTTTGCTTTGTTCCTCTTTGACACATTTAAGAGGCTTAAAGTGATAATTCTTAGCCAATTCCTCGCGTAAATTTTTTGGTAAATTCAACATTTGAGAAAAGTCATCGGCATATTTTTGATAAATCCATTGGCAAATTTGTTTCACACGAAACATTGGCTGAATTTTTTCGGCAAGTTCTTCTGGTAAAAAGTCTAAAATATTTGCTAATTCTTTCAAATTTTTCCTTTAAATTAAAGCTTTTTGTTTTATCAATTTTGTCAATTTTTCTTTAGCTTTTTGATGATTTTTTATAAAATCTTCGTGTGCATTTTCATCACAAAAATTGGTTGCACAAAGAAAACATTTGGCATTTATATTAAAATTTTTTGCAACACTTAGGACAGAAAAGGCTTCCATATTTTCAATATCAAGTCCTAAATTTGCGAGTTTTAAAGCGGCATTTTTATCCGCACAAATATAATTAGAAGAATTGATTTTATAAGCACTTTTTTCAAGGCAAATTTCTGTTTTTGCAGGGCTGTAAAAATTGCTTAATTTTGAAAATTCAATGTTAAATGCGTGAGAGCTTTCATAAATTTGTAAAATTTCTCCCTTTTCATAAAGTCCGCAAGTGCCGATAAATATGAGTTTTTTAGGTCGATATTCAAGGCAAATTTTTGTTAAATTAAATGCACTTTCGACTAAACCTATGCCTATGGCTTTAGCAAAAGAAAAATTTTCATTCCCACCTGCACAAATTATCATTTTAAACTCTCCTAAATTTCGCGATAATTTTAACTAAAAAGACTTAAAGTTAAGAATTTTTAGCTAAAATCCCTCTTTATGATTAAGGCAAAGAAACAATACGGACAAAATTTCTTACAAGATAAAGAAATTTTGATAAAAATCACTCAAGCCATACCCAAAGATACGAAAAAGATTGTTGAAATTGGGCCTGGCTTAGGTGATTTAACGCAAGAGCTTTTGAAAATTTCTCCCGTTAAAGCTTATGAGATAGATGCTGATCTTATAGGATTTTTAAGAGATAAATTTCAAAAAGAATTAAAAGAGAGAAAATTGATCTTATTACATCAAGATGCGAGTGAAATTTCTTGTTTTGATGAAAGTAAGTATTTTCTAGTCGCAAATTTGCCATATTATGTTGCTAGCAAACTGATTTTGCAAGCTTTGGAAGATGAAAATTGCCAAGGTTTGGTTGTGATGGTGCAAAAGGAAATGGCGTTGAAATTTTGTGCCGAAAGTGGAAGTAGTGATTTTGGCGCACTTGGTGTTTTGAGTGCGATGATTTGCGAAAGAAAAATTCTTTTCGATGTAAGTCCTTTGTGTTTTAATCCTCCTCCAAAGGTTGTTTCATCTGTGATGAGGCTGATAAAACAAAAAGAATTTAAGCAAATGTGTGAGCTTGATAGCTTTAAAAGCTTTCTTAGAATTTGTTTTAAGTCTCCAAGAAAACAACTTTTGAGTAATTTAAAAGTTGAAAAGCAGAGACTTTTAGAGCTTTTTGGGGATTTGAAACTCAAAGAAAATGTGCGTCCTCACGAACTTTGCGTTAATTCATACCTTAAAATTTATGAAAAATTAAAGGACAAATATGAACGAAAATGAAAAAAACGAACAAAATGTAGAAAATCCCAATGCAAATTCTAAGAGCAATAAGCGTTATAAATATAAAAATCGCCGTAGGAAACTTGCGGATTCTTTAGAAACAGAAAGCATAAAAAATAATGAAAATGCAGAACAAGCAAAAGCTAATGAAACAAAAAAGAAAAAAAGAAATCGCAATCTCCCCTCTAAACTTACAGGCAATGAAGATTGGCAAATCGCTCTAGCAGAGTGCATTGAGGCAAATCGTGTTTCACATGAAACAAGGCTAAATCCTCTTAAATATAACAATTCAAGTGAGCATAAAATTCGCATTACTCCTCTAGGTGGGCTTGGTGAAATCGGTGGGAATATCAGTGTTTTTGAGACAAATAATGACGCCATTATCATCGATATCGGTATGAGTTTTCCAGATGGGACTATGCACGGGGTAGATATTATCATACCTGATTTTGATTATGTGCGTAAGATTAAGGATAAAATCAGAGGCATTGTTATTACCCACGCTCACGAGGATCACATCGGGGCGGTGCCGTATTTTTTTAAGGAATTTCAGTTTCCTATCTATGCTACGCCCCTAGCCTTAGGTATGATTTCTAATAAATTTGAAGAACACGGCTTGAAAAATGAACGCAAATGGTTTCGTCCTGTGGAGAAACGCCGCGTTTATGAAATTGGTGAATTTGAGGTTGAGTGGATACACATCACGCATTCTATTATTGATGCTTCGGCTTTAGCTGTCAAAACAAGGGCTGGAACCATCATACACACGGGCGATTTTAAAATCGATCAAACGCCTATTGATGGTTATCCTACAGATTTACATCGTTTGGCACATTATGGCGAAGAGGGCGTGATGTGTCTTTTAAGTGATAGCACAAATTCCTACAAAGAGGGCTATACTAAGAGCGAAAGTTCTGTGGGTCCTACCTTTGATCAAATTTTTGCCAAAACGAAAGGTAGGGTGATTATGAGCACTTTTAGTTCCAATATCCACCGCGTTTATCAAGCTATTACCTATGGCTTAAAATATGGCAGAAAGGTTTGTGTGATAGGGCGTAGTATGGAGCGTAATCTTTACACGACTATGGAGCTAGGTTATATCAAGCTAGATAGAAAAATTTTTATAGACGCTGATGAGGTAAGTAAGTATAAAGATAATGAGGTTTTAATCGTTACCACAGGCTCTCAAGGTGAAACGATGAGCGCACTTTATAGAATGGCGACAGATGAGCATAAATTCATCAAAATCAAGCCAAGCGATCAAATCATCATCTCGGCTAAGGCGATTCCGGGAAATGAGGCTAGCGTTTCGGCTGTGCTTGATTATCTCTTAAAGGCGGGTGCGAAAGTGGCTTACCAAGAATTTAGCGAAATTCATGTTAGTGGGCATGCGAGTATGGAAGAGCAAAAGCTTATGCTAAGCCTCGTTAAGCCTAAATTTTTCTTACCTGTGCATGGGGAGTATAATCACATCAACAAGCATAGAGAAACAGCGATAAAATGCGGAGTGCCTGAAAGAAATATTTACCTAATGAGCGATGGCGACCAAGTAGAAGTGTGTCAAAAATACATCAAAAGGGTTAAAACGGTTAAAACGGGTAAAATTTTTGTGGATAATCAAATCAACAAGCAAATTGCTGATGATGTCGTCATCGACCGCCAAAAATTAGCCGATAGTGGCATAGTTGTCATCATAGCGCAAATTGACAAGGCGACTAAGACTTTAATTAATAAACCGCGTGTTTTTAGCTATGGACTTGTAGCAGATAAACACGACCACGCTTTTAGCAAGGAAATGGCGGAGGTTTTGAGCGTGTTTTTTACTAATGCTAAGGACGAGTGGTTTAATGACACAAGATTTTTGGAAAATCAAATTCGCACTGTGCTTAGAAAACACATCTTTAGAAAGATTAAAAAATATCCAACCATAGTTCCAACGCTCTTTGTGATGTAATGACCTAATTTAGGGCTTTGTTAAAGCATAAAAGGATAAAAATGCAAGATAAAATTTACAATTTTCATTATTTTGACTTTCCTAAAATAAGGGCGGATTTTATTTTAAGTGTAGGTTCGATGTGTCGCGCGGCACATCATTTGAGAAAAAATCATCTAAGGGAATTAGCCTCTCCTTTAGACTGGATGATTAATGATAGTTTAAGGGTTGTTTTTGAGCTGTTTCAAAGCGATTTTAGGGACTTTTTCTTATCTTGCACTCTTGTCGATGGACAAACTAAGCCTATGAAGGTTAAAGATAATCTTAATGATATGCTTTCGGTGCATTATTTTTTTGCTGGAGAGAATTTAGAAAGTCAGGCTAAAAGAATTAATGCCCAAGCAAGAAAACGTTGGACACTCATCAAAGATAAAATTCTCTCTTCTAAAAATGTTGTTTTCGTGCGAAGTGGGGATTTTGATTTAAAAGAAGCAAGTGAATTTTTGCAAAAAACTGCAAAATTATTTAATAAAAATGGGGGGGGGGGGGGGTTACACTCTCATCAATGTCAGTCATAATGAAAAGCCAAAAGAAGACGAAATGATAATGCAAGAATTTGATTTGGGGGCTAATTTAAAACTTATTCATTATAGTATTTGTGAAAAAGAGGATGATTTTAGAGGAAACACTGCTTTTTGGACGACTATGATGCAAAAAAGTATCATAATGCCCCGCACTTTAAAGCTTAAAAATGCTTGGGGGGATTTTAAAATTAGATTTATCCGCAGTTGTAAGAGAAGAAAGGCATTTTTTACAAAGAAAATAAGGGTGGATATTAACGAGGTGCATTAAGACTGCCTATTGGCAGCCCTCGCATTCTATACTTCTATCCGCAACATTGATTTTTTCACTATCTGGGCTTTCACTTCTTAAATAATAGGTCGATTTGACTCCTAGTTCGTGCGCTAGAGTATAAATTTCATTAAGATACCCACCGCTTGCTTTATCTAAGGATAAAAAGATATTGAGGCTTTGCCCCTGATCTATCCATTTACCACGCACGGCGGCAGCTTTAACAAGAATTTTTTGATCAAGTTCATAGGCGGGAGTGTAGTATTGCCAAGTTTCAAGATTTAAATTTGGCACGACAACAGGTATCATGCCGCTTAAGTTTTGCTCAAACCATTTGCGTTTATACACAGGCTCTATAGTTTGAGTTGTCCCAACAAGTATGGATATGCTTGAAGTCGGTGCAATCGCCATCAAGTAGCCATTTCTCATACCATCTTTTTTAACCTTTTCGCGTAATCTATCCCAGTCGCAAGAACTTTGTGCAAAAAGCCCGTCCCTTAGAGTTAAGGCTTTAGCCTTTTCGCTTGCTACATCGATAGGAAAAATTCCCTCACTCCATTTTGAGCCTTTAAAATCAGGATAAGAGCCTTTTTCAATCGCTAAATTTGAGCTTGCTAAAATGGCTTCATAGCTAAGACACTCCATAATTTCATCAATTTTATTAAAGTGTTCTTCACTGCCCCAAAAAATTCGATTTTCTGCTAACATTTGTGCTTCACCCATTACCCCAAGCCCTATGGAGCGGGATTTTAAATTTGTATTTTTAACCTTAATGTGTGGATAAAAATTTAAATCAATCACATTATCAAGCATACGAATTGCTATTGGCACGACTCTAGCCAAATCCTCTTTGGTATGCACTTTGCTAAGATTAATGCTAGCGAGATTACAAACGGCAGTTTTTCCATCATTTTTAAATTTCTCTACGATGAAAACTTTTTGCCCATTAATGCTATCTAGGGTTGAAATTTTCCTAGCCGGTTTTTCGTATCCGCCGTCAATTACAATCTTTTCTTCTTCATCATAATGCAATTCTTCGCCATTTTCAAAAATGACTTTGATTTGATAATAATTTGGTTCTGTATTTTGAAAAATTTCCGTGCATAAATTTGAGCTTCTTATAATGCCTGTGTGAGAATTTGGATTAGCTTTATTAGCATTATCTTTAAAGCATAAAAATGGTAGTCCCGTCTCAAAATAATTGAGCAAAATTTTCTTCCATAATTCTTTCGCGTCAATGATTTCTTTTACGATATTTTCATCTTTTTCATATTCTTCATAACGCTTTTCAAAGGCTTCCCCGTATAAATCACATAAATCAGGCGTATCGGCAGGGTCAAAAAGTGTCCATTTGTCATTTGCTTTAATTCTTTTCATAAAAATATCATTAATCCAAAGTGCTGGGAAAAGTTCGTGTGCTCTACGTCTTTCCTCGCCAGAATTCTTACGCAAATCAATAAAATCGTTAATATCCATATGCCAAGGCTCGATATAAACAGCAATTGCTCCTTTTCTTGTGCCAAGCTGATCTACCGCCACAGCGATATCATTTGTGATTTTAAGAAAGGGGATAATGCCTCCCGCAGCATTTTTATGCCCATCTATGCTCCCACCCATAGCACGCACTTTAGACCAGTCCCAGCCTATGCCGCCACCAAATTTAGAAAGCAAAGCCATTTCTTGATAGCTATCAAAAATACCCTCTATATTATCCGCCGTGCTTCCTATATAACAAGAGCTTAGTTGATGACGCGTTGTTCTAGCATTTGAAAGAGTTGGTGTAGCTAACATCATTTCAAATTTAGAGATGAGGTCGTAAAATTTCTTCGCCCACTCTTGAGGATTAAATTCATTTTGTGCCAAAAACATCGCTATTGCCATAAACATTTGCTGAGGGAGTTCTATGGGTTCTGCTTTAGAATTTTTTATCAAATATCTATCATAAAGGGTTTTAATGCCAAGATAGGTAAATTGCAAATCTCTTTCAGGCTTAATATAATCATTTAAATCATCAAGGTCGTATTTTTCTTTTAAGCCTAGTAGAATTCTCCCCTCTTTTTCGCCTCTTTCAAAATATTCACGCAAATGATTGTAGCGGTTCATACCATTAACCTTTTTATAAAGGTCAAATAAAAATAGCCTTGCTGCTACAAAGGTCCAGTTAGGACAATCGATATCGATTTTATCAACTGCTGTTTTAATAAGAGTTTTTTGAATTTCCTCTGTGCTAATGCCATCGCGAAATTGAATTTTTGCATCAAGCTCAAGTTCGCTTAAACTGACGCCTTCGAGATTTTTAACCGCGTCCATAGTGCATTTTTTGATTTTAGAGATATTAAGCTCTTCTGTGCGACCATTTCTTTTTATAACTTTCATTGATTTACCTTTTTATTTAAATACCCTATTGAAAATTGCATCAACATTTTTTGTGTAATATGTATAATCAAAGCATTTGCGTATATCTTCTTCACTTAACTTAGTCCTCAAATCTTCATCATCAAGCAAGGCAAGTAAAAATAAACTTTCATTTTTATCATTTAATGCCGCTTTGCCCTCTTGCAAATCTTTCCATACTTTCATAGCGTTTCTTTGAACGATTTTATAGGCTTGCTCACGGCTTAAACCCTTAAAAGGAAGTTCTAAAAGCACGCGTTGTGAAAAGACAAGCCCACCTGTGAGATTTAAATTTTTCACCATATTTTGAGGATAAACAAGGAGTTTTTCTATTAAATTCGTAAGACGCATTAGCATAAAATCTGCTGTAATGAAAGCATCAGGCAGGATAAAACGCTCCACGCTTGAGTGGCTGATGTCTCTTTCGTGCCATAGGGCGACATTTTCAAGGGCTGGAGTTACAAAGGAGCGTAACACTCTGCAAAGTCCTGTAATGTTTTCACTAAGCACAGGGTTTCTTTTATGTGGCATAGCCGAGCTTCCTTTTTGTCCCTCACTAAAATATTCTTCTGCTTCATATACTTCTGTGCGTTGAAAATGCCTTATTGCAACTGCGATTTGCTCACAACTCGCCGCTAAAATAGCAAGGGCTGAAAGCACTTGTGCGTAGCGGTCTCTTTGTATGATTTGATTGGAAATTGGGGCTGGTTTTAAGCCTAAGTTTTTGCAAATTTCTTCTTCAAACTCAAGCGGGGCGTGGGCTAAATTTCCCATAGCACCGCTGATTTTACCATAGCTTATGGTTTCTTTAGCGTGAAGTAAAAGTTCTTTAGCGTGTGTAATTTCATCATACCAAATCGCCACAACAAGTCCGAAAGTAATTGGCTCTCCGTGAATTCCGTGGCTTCTGCCGACCATCAAGGTATTTTTATGCTCATTTGCTCTTTTTTTCAAAGCCTTTAGTAAAAGCTCGATATCTTCTAAAATAAGCTCTAAACTCTCTTTCATCTGTAAAGCCACCGCAGTATCGATACAATCAGAACTTGTCATCGCATAATGCACAAAGCGACTTTCTTCACCTAAGCTTTCACTTACACTTGTCAAAAATGCGATGACATCGTGTTTGGTTGTTTTTTCTATTTCATCAATTCTAGCAATATCAAATTTGGCGTTTTTTTGAATTTTTTCACAATCCTCATCATTGATAAGACCAAGTTTATTCCACGCCTTAACTGCGGCGAGTTCTACTTTAAGCCAAGCATCATATTTGGCTTTTAAATCCCATTTTTTAGCCATAATTTCTCTGCTGTATCTTTCAACCATAGCTCATAAACCTTTTTTGTTATAATTAAAAAAAGTGAAATTGTAGCAAAGCAAATTTTAAAAAAGGTTAAAAAATGCCTTATAAAAAAATTAAATTAAGAAATCCCTCAAATGCCGAAAAAAAGGCATTTTTATTTCTTATGCAAAGCTTAAAAATTCCCATAAATGAGGCTCAAAAACTCATCGATAAAAAAAGACTTTTTTGTAATGGAAATTTGGTAGAGAAAAAAAATGAAATTTTACAAGGTGTGGTGGAATTAATCATTTATGAAAATGCTCCAAAAGGCGTTAAAATCGTTTATGAAAATGAAGAATTTGCCGTGCTTGAAAAACCAAGTGGAATTTTAAGTCATCCAAATGGTCGCAATTGTGCGTATAGTTTGTGTGATGAAATTTGGGAGCTTTGGGGACGAGAGGCTTGCGTAGCTCATAGACTTGATAAGGAAACAAGTGGACTTATTTTGGTCGCTAAAACTAAAAAATCACAGGTGGAATTTAAGGCTATGTTTGAAAAAAGAGCAATTCAAAAGGAGTATTTAGCACTGACACAAGGTTTGACTAAAAAAGAATTTGAAGTTGATTTAGCAATGGCTTTAACGCAAAATTATGATGATGTTAAAACAAGAATGCAAATTTCTCCGCAAGGCAAGAGGGCTTTAAGTTTTTTTGAAAGGGTGAAATTTTACCCTGATTTTAATGCTAGTTTAGTGCTTTGTAAGCCTTTCACAGGTAGGCAACATCAGCTTCGTTTGCATCTTTTTCATAGTGGCTATAAGATTTTAGGAGAACCCCTTTATGGTTTAAAGAAAGAGCAAGTTGAGCAAATTTTAGATGGAAAATTAAGTCAAGAGGAAAGGGTTAAGCTTACTGGCGCAAAAAGACTAATGCTTCACTCTCAAAGACTTCATTTTTACTATAAGGGAAAAGAATTTGACATAGGCTCAAAAGAAGAATTATGGAAAGAATTTTGCGGAGATAAAATTTAATTTTTATCCTTTATAAAAGGAAAAAAATAGCAAAAAATTCTCAATTTACTTGACTTTTGAAAAATGATTTTATTATACTCCCATTTTTATTTAGTTAGTCAAACTAACGAGTTCTTTAAACAAAGGAAAATTTATGGAAAGAATTAGGCTTAAGCTCAAGGCTTATGACCATCGAGTACTAGACAGAACAGTTGCAGCCATAGTAGAAGCTGTTAAAAGAACAGGTGCGGATATAAGAGGTCCAGTGCCTATGCCTACAAAGATTAAACGCTACACGGTGTTGAAATCCCCACATATCAACAAAGATTCTCGTGAGCAATTTGAGATTAGAATTCACGCGCGTATGCTTGATATAGTCGCAGCAACTCCAGATACGGTTGATTCTTTAACTAAGCTTGATTTAGCGCCAGAAGTAAGCGTTGAAGTTAGAGCTATGGGAAAATAAAGGATAAAGTATGGAATATATCGTAGAAAAAATAGGAATGAGTAGAACCGTAGGTAATCCAAGCATAGCTGTAACCTTACTTAGAGTTGTAGGTGCTAAGGTTTGTGAAGTGCAAGAGAGCGGTAGGGCTTTGGTTGCTTATTCTAAGGGAAAAGCAAATAATAAATGTATTGCTGGTATGCAGAAAAAATATAATTTGTCAGCAGAATTTAACAAATTTGCCACTTTAGAAGTTGCAAATACAGAAGCTGGAGACCTAGATGAAAGTCCATTGAACGAAGCAAAAATTCTAAAGGTAAGTTTTAATTCTAAGGGTCGTGGTTATAGCGGTGTGATGAAAAGACACAATTTTGGTGGAGGACCTGCAAGCCACGGAAGTAGATTTCATAGAAGACACGGCTCTATCGGTAATAGAGAGTGGCCAGGTCGTGTGCAGCCGGGTATGAAAATGGCTGGACAATACGGAAATACAAAAATAAGCGTTAAAAACGAGCTTGTATCTTATGATGCGGAGAATAAAATTTTGGTGTTAAAAGGTGCTGTGCCGGGTTTTAATGGTGCTATGGGTAGAGTAAGGATTGCGAAATGAGTAAGGTCGTTGTTTTAAACGAAAAGTTTGAAAAATCAGGTGAGCTTGAACTTCCCGCTAAATATGCTGAGGTAAATCCACATAATCTTTATTTGTATGTGAAATCTTACCTTGCAAGTTTAAGAGCAAATACTGCACATACTAAGGGTAGAAGTGATGTAAGTGGTGGGGGTAAAAAGCCTTGGAGACAAAAGGGTCGTGGTGGTGCAAGAGCAGGTTCTACTAGAACGAATGTTTGGGTAGGCGGTGCTGTGGCTTTTGGTCCTAAAAATGAAAAAAATTATTTTCAAAAGGTTAATAAAAAGCAAAAGAGATTAGCACTTGAGAGAGCTTTAGCCGATAAGGCGATTAAAAATACCCTTTTTATGACAGATTCTTTAAATATAGAAAGTGGTAAAACAAAAGACGCAAATGCGGTTATTAAGAAGCTTGGTGTAAAAGACGCACTTATTGTTAAAGATTTACTAGATGAAAAGACACTTCTTGCATATAGAAATTTAGCAAATTGCTATGTTGTTGATGTAACGGAAGTTAATGCTTATTTAGTATCTGTATTTAATGCTGTGATTATAGAAAAATCAGCGTTAGAATCAATTACAAAAGAGGGATAATTATGGCAGATATTACGGATATAAAAACAATACTTTATACGGAAAAAAGCCTCAATTTACAAGAACTTGGTGTGGTTGTGATTCAAACCTCTCCTAAAATGACAAAAACGGGCTTAAAGGCTGTGTTAAAAGAATATTTTGGTGTAACGCCTCAAAGCATCAATTCTTTAAAAATAAATGGAAAAGTGAAGCGTTTTAGAGGGCGTTTGGGACAAAGAAATGATTGTAAAAAATTCTATGTAAAGCTACCAGAAGGTGTTAGTTTAGAAAGTGCGGAGGCTTAAGATGGCGATTAAAACTTATAAACCTTATACTCCAAGTAGAAGATATATGACGGGCGTAAGCTCACAGGACATCACAGCAAAGCCTAGTGTGCGTTCATTACTGATTAAACTTCCAGCTCACGCTGGGCGTAATAGTTATGGTCGCATTACGAGTCGCCATAAAGAAGCGGGTGCAAAGAAGTTTTATAGAATTATCGACTTTAAACGCCGTAAATTTGGCATTGAGGGTAAGGTTGAAGCGATAGAATATGATCCATATAGAAATTGTCGTATTGCTTTGATTTCTTACAAAGATGGTGAGAAAAGATATATTTTACAGCCAAGAGGTTTAAATGTTGGTGATGTAATTATGGCGGCAGAAAGTGGGCTTGATATTAAGCCGGGCAACGCAATGAAGCTTAAAAATATCCCTGTGGGAACTATCGTGCATAATGTTGAATTAAAACCGGGTAAAGGCGGTCAAATGATTCGTTCAGCTGGTGCTTATGCGCAACTTATGGGTAAAGAAGAAAAATATGTCATTTTAAGGCTTGCTAGTGGTGAGATGAGACAAGTTTTAGCGGAATGTATGGCTAGTATAGGCGAAGTTGGTAATGAAGAATGGGCAAATATCACCATAGGTAAAGCAGGACGCAATCGTCATAGAGGGATACGCCCTCAAACAAGAGGTTCGGCGATGAACCCAGTTGATCACCCACACGGCGGTGGTGAGGGTAAGAAAAATTCAGGTCGTCATCCTGTAACGCCTTGGGGCAAACCAACTAAAGGTGCGAAAACTCGCCGTAAAAAAGCTAGTGATAAATTAATCATTTCAAGAAGAAAAGGAAAATAAGATGGCTAGATCACTCAAAAAAGGTCCTTTTGTAGATGACCATGTAATGAAAAAAGTCATCGCAGCAAAAAAGGCTAATGATAATAAACCTATTAAAACTTGGTCGCGTAGAAGCACCATAATCCCTGATATGATAGGACTAACCTTTAATGTTCATAACGGCAAGGTTTTTATCCCAGTTTATATTACGGAAAATCATATAGGATATAAGCTTGGCGAATTTGCGCCAACACGCACTTTTAAGGGTCATAAAGGCTCTGTGCAAAAGAAAATTGGTAAGTAAGGGAGAGTTGATATGAGTAAAGCATTGATTAAATTCATAAGATTATCTCCTACTAAGGCAAGACTCATTGCAAGAGAAGTTCAGGGTATGAATGCTGAACTTGCTATGGCAAGTTTGAAATTTATGCCAAATAAGGGTGCTAAATATATTGCCAATGCTATATCAAGTGCTGTGGCAAATGGAGGCTTTGAGGCTAATGAGGTTGTGGTAAAAAGCTGTCGTGTTGATGCTGGTGCGGTTCTTAAGAGATTTCGTCCGCGTGCTAGAGGAAGTGCAAGTCGCATTAGAAAGCCTACTTCTCACATTATGGTCGAGGTAGCAAAGCTTGAGGTAAAAAATGAGGAGAAAAAAGCTCCAGCTAAAATAGCAAAAAAAACCACAAGCACTAAAAAAGCAACAGCAAAAAAGGAAAGCTAAATGGGACAAAAAGTAAATCCAATTGGTCTAAGATTAGGAATTAATAGAAACTGGGAGTCAAGATGGTTTCCTACCAAGGCAAATTTGGTAGAAAATATCGGCGAGGATTATAAAATCAGGGCTTTTTTAAAGAGAAAGCTTTATTATGCGGGAATTTCTCAAATTTTAGTAGAAAGAACAGCTAAAAAACTTCGCGTTACCGTTGTGGCTGCGAGACCGGGTATTATTATTGGCAAAAAAGGAAGTGATGTTGATATTTTAAAAAAAGAATTGCAAGATTTGATCAAAAAAGATGTCAATATTAACATTAAAGAAGAAAGAAAGGCAGGTTCTTCAGCTCAACTTGCCGCTGAAAGTGTAGCTACTCAACTTGAAAAAAGAATTGCCTTTAGAAGAGCGATGAAAAAGGTAATTCAAGGAGCACAAAAAGCAGGAGCAAAAGGAATTAAAGTTTCTGTTTCTGGTCGTTTGGGTGGAGCTGAAATGGCTAGGACGGAATGGTATCTTGAAGGGCGTGTTCCGCTTCATACTTTAAGAGCAAAAATTGATTATGGTTTTGCAGAAGCAAGAACAACTTATGGAAATATAGGCGTTAAAGTGTGGATTTTTAAAGGTGAAGTTTTACAAAAGGGCTTTCAGGCAGAAAAAAATGAAGAAAATGCACCTACGAAAAAGCCAAGACGCACAAGAAGGGGTAAATAACTATGTTAATGCCAAAAAGAACAAAATATCGTAAAATGATGAAGGGGCGTAACAGAGGTTACGCAAATAGAGGAACAGAATTTACTTTTGGTGAGTATGCTTTAAAGGCAACGGAAGCTGGGCGTATTAATTCTCGTCAAATAGAGGCTGCTCGTATCGCTTTAACGCGTTTTGTTAAAAGACAAGGTAAGACTTGGATTAGGGTTTTTCCCGATAAGCCTTTAACAAAAAAGCCTTTAGAAACGCGTATGGGTAAAGGTAAAGGTAGTGTTGAGGAATGGGTGATGAATATTAAGCCGGGTCGTATTATCTATGAAATGGCGGGTGTAAGCGAAGATATGGCTAGACAAGCTCTAACTTTAGCTATGCATAAATTGCCATTTAAGACAAAGTTTGTTACAAGAGAGAGTCAAAATGAAATATACTGAGATTAAAGATAAAACAGCCACTGAGCTTAATGCTATGCTAAAAGAAAAAAAGTTGCTTTTATTTACCTTGAAACAAAAGCTAAAAACAATGCAGCTGACTAATCCTAAAGAAATTAGTCAAGTTAAAAAAGACATTGCTAGAATAAATACAGCAATTAGCGCTTTAAGATAAGGATGGATTATGACATTTAAAAGAGAAATTCAAGGCGTTGTTGTGAAAATTGCTGGAGAGAAAACAGCGAGTATTTTGGTAGAAAGAAAGGTTGTTCATCCAAGATATAGAAAAATTGTCAAACGCTTTAAAAAATATTTAATTCACGATGAAAGAAATGAATCTAAAGTGGGAGATGTGGTTGTAGCAGTTGAATGTAGACCTATCTCAAAAAGAAAGTCATTTCGCTTAAAATCTGTATTGATAGCAGGAGCTGAGTCATGATACAAAGTTTTACAAGACTTGCGGTGGCTGATAATAGCGGCGCAAAAGAGCTAATGTGTATTAAGGTTTTAGGAGGTAGTAAAAGACGCTATGCTACCGTAGGTGATGTGATTGTTGCATCGGTTAAGAAAGCTTTGCCTAATGGAAAAGTGAAAAAAGGTCAGGTTGTTAAAGCGGTGATTGTTAGAACTAAGAAAGAAATTCATAGAGATAATGGTTCTTTAATTCGTTTTGACGAAAATGCGGCTGTTATACTTGATGCCAAAAGAGAGCCTGTGGGAACGCGTATCTTTGGACCTGTTGGCAGAGAAGTTAGATATGGTGGCTTTATGAAAATTGTTTCACTAGCACCGGAGGTATTATAATGGCAGTAAAATTAAAAATCAAAAAAGGTGATAGCGTTAAGATTATCACAGGCGATGATAAGGGTAAAACGGGTAAAGTTTTAGCGGTATATCCTAAAACATTTAAGGTTGTTGTTGAGGGTTGTAAAGTTGCAAAAAAAGCTATTAAGCCGAGTGAGAAAAATCCAAATGGCGGTTTCGTTAATAAAGAAATGCCTATGGATATTTCTAATGTGGCAAAAATTTAGGAGAGGCTATGAGATTAAAAGAAAAATATAGTCAAGATATTAAAGCGGCTTTGATTAAGGAATTTGATATTAAAAACCCTATGCTTGTCCCTGCTCTTGAAAAGGTTGTGATTAGTGTGGGTGCTGGAGAATTAGCTAAAGATCAAAAAGTATTGCAAAATGTGGCGGATACCATCTCCTTAATTGCTGGACAAAGGGCTGTGATTACGAAAGCGAAAAAATCTGTCGCTGGTTTTAAGGTGCGTGAGGGCTTTCCTGTGGGTGTGATGGTAACTTTAAGAAAGGATAATATGTTTGCTTTCTTAGATAAACTGATTTCCATTGCTCTTCCAAGGGTAAAAGATTTTAGGGGGCTAAGTCGTGATGGTTTTGATGGTAGAGGAAATTATAATTTTGGACTTAATGAGCAATTAATGTTTCCAGAGGTAGAGTATGATAAAATCTTACGCACTCACGGAATGAATATTTCTATCGTTACAACCGCACAAAATGATAAAGAGGCACTAAAGCTTTTAGAGCTTTTTGGTGTGCCATTTGCAAAAGGAAAGTAATATGGCTAAAAAATCAATGATAGCAAAAGCAACGCGTAAGCCTAAATTTAAAGTTCGTGGCTATACTAGATGTCAAATTTGTGGGCGTCCGCATTCAGTTTATAGAGATTTTGGAATTTGCAGAGTTTGTCTTAGAAAAATGGGCAATGAGGGCTTAATCCCGGGTCTTAAAAAAGCAAGTTGGTAAGGATAAAATATGATTAATGACATAATTTCAGACTCTCTTACAAGAATTCGCAATGCAGGTATGAGAAGACTTGAAACAACTAAACTTCTGCACTCTAAGGTTGTGGAGGCTTTGGTAGGGATTTTTCAAGCTAAGGGTTATATTGATAGTTTTAATGTTGTCGAGGAAGACAAGAAAAAATTTATCAATGTTGTTTTGAAGTATGATGAAAAAGGTAAAAGTGTGATTAACGAGCTTAAAAGAATCTCTAAGCCGGGTCGCCGTGTTTATAAAGGTAAAGACGAAATTAAGCGTTTTAAAAATGGTTATGGTACTATCGTAGTTAGCACTAGTCGTGGCGTTTTAGCAAATGATGAAGCGTTTAAAGCTGGTGTTGGTGGCGAAATTTTATGCACCATTTGGTAATCTGCTTTTTATGGCATTGGGTATCCATTCTTTACAAAAGTAGAAATATCCTAGACAAATAAAAAGGAAAAAATATGTCTCGTATAGGTAAGCAACCTATCTCTATCCCAAGTGGTGTAGAGGTAAAATTAGAAGGAACTTTGCTTAAATTTAAAAAAGGAAATTTGGCAAAGGATTTAGACACTAAGGCAAATGTAAATGTTGAGATTAAGGATAATCACATTCTTTTTTCTCCAAAAGGCGACGATAGGCAAAGTAGAGCATATTGGGGAACTTATAGGGCTTTAGCAAGTAATATTGTTATAGGTTTAACAGAAGGCTTTTCTAAAACGCTTGAAATTAATGGAGTGGGTTATAAAGCTGCTTTAAAGGGCAAAGTTTTAGAACTCAGTCTTGGTTTTTCTCATCCTATCAATTATGAAATTCCAGCAGGGATTGAAATAAGTGTCGATAAAAATAATGTGATTGTTAAAGGAAGTGATAAACAAGTCGTTGGACAGGTCGCCGCACAAATCCGCGAATTTAGACCGCCAGAGCCATACAAGGGTAAAGGTGTGAAATATGCCGATGAGCGTATTATCCGCAAAGCTGGTAAGACATCTAAGAAGTAAGGATAGGGTATGAGAGCAAATGTGTTAAAAAGAAAAATCAGTCTTAGAATCAAAAGAAAGAGAAGAATTAGGGCTAAAATTTCAGGTTGTGCGACTCTTCCTAGAATTTCAGTATTTAAGTCTAATAGAACCTTATATATTCAAGCCATTGATGATGTAAAAAATATTACTTTAGCAGCAGCTGATGGACATAAATTAGGCATTAAAGCAAATAAAGACGGCGCAAAGAAAATTGGTGCAGAATTTGCAAAAACCCTTAAGGCAAAGAAAATTGAACAAGGCGTTTTTGATAGAAATGGCTATGTGTATCACGGAGTGATTGCGGCTTTAGCAGAGTCTTTAAGAGAAAATGGCATTAGGTTATAAGGAGAGTTGATGGAAAAGTATAATAGAGAAGAATTTGAAGAAGTAATTGTCGATATAGGTAGAGTTACGAAGGTTGTTAAGGGCGGTAGAAGATTTCGTTTTACAGCCCTAGTGATAGTAGGTAATAGAAAAGGACTTGTCGGTGTAGGCTATGGTAAGGCTAAGGAAGTTCCTGATGCGATTCGTAAAGCTGTTGATGATGCCTTTAAAAATATGGTTGAGGTTAAAACTAAAGGTTCTACTATCGCTCACGATGTTGAGGTTAAATATAATGCAAGTAGAATTTTGCTCAAACCTGCTAGTGAGGGAACGGGCGTTATCGCTGGAGGTTCTACGCGTCCTATCGTAGAACTTGCTGGAATTAAGGATATTTTGATTAAATCTTTAGGTTCAAATAATTCGGCAAATGTGGTTCGTGCGACTATTAAAGCCTTAACGATGCTAAAAGGATAAACGATGAATTTAACAAAAGCAGCAGGTTCAACAAGAAAAATCAAAAGAATTGGTCGCGGTCAAGGGAGTGGTATGGGTAAAACAGCCACAAAAGGCGGCAAGGGACAAACCGCAAGAAAAGGTTATAATGAAAAAAGAGGCTTTGAGGGAGGACAACAACCTCTTCAAAGAAGATTGCCTAAAGTAGGCTTTACTTCTAAGATTGAAAAACCTTATGTGATTAATGTTGAGAAAATTACAGCTATTAAAGATTTAGGCGAAATCACTTTTGAAAGCATTAAATCCGTGCATAAAATTTCAAAATCTGTTAGCAAAATCAAGCTAATTGGTGCAAGTGCGAAAGATTTAAAAGCTAAAGTTAAAGATGAAAATATCAGCCTTAGCGGAATAAAATAATGAATAGAGCATTGACGAATAAAATTTTAATCACATTAGCATTTTTATTTGCTTATAGGGTTCTAGCTTATGTGCCAGTTCCAGGCGTCAATGCTGATGTTATTGCAGAATTTTTTAACAATAATGAAAATAACGCACTGGGACTTTTTAATGTCTTTAGCGGCGGAGCGGCGGAGAGATTTTCCATTATCTCCTTGGGGATTATGCCCTATATCACAGCTTCTATTATTATGGAGCTTTTGGCAGCTACTTTTCCAAATATAGGTAAGATGAAAAAAGAACGCGATGGTATGCAAAAATATATGCAAATTATCCGTTATGCGACCATTGTAATCACCTTGGTGCAAAGTGTGGGTGTTGCCATAGGTTTGCAGAGCTTGCATGGGCGTGGTGGAGCAAGTGCCATTATGGTAGAAGATTTAAATACTTTCATAGCCTTGTGTGCCATTTCTATGTTAGCTGGAACTATGCTTTTGATGTGGTTAGGAGAGCAAATCACACAAAGAGGTGTGGGTAATGGTATCTCACTTATCATTTTTGCGGGCATTGTTTCTACTATACCTTCAGCTATTTCAAATAGCGTAGGGCAAATCAATTCGGGCGAGATGAATTTCTTGAGTGCTTTTGCGATTTTATTACTTATTTTACTAACTATAGGTGTGATTATTTATGTGGAGCTTGGGGAGCGTAGAATCCCCATTTCTTATTCGCGTAAGGTCGTTATGCAAAATCAAAATAAACGCATTATGAACTATATTCCTATTAAGGTGAATTTAAGCGGTGTGATTCCACCTATTTTTGCAAGTGCGATTTTGATGTTTCCGGCGACTATTTTGCAAACTAGCACAAATCCTTACATCTTAGCGGTAAATGACTTTTTAAATCCAAATTCTTATGCCTTTCACATTTTGACCTTTTTGTTTGTGGTATTTTTTGCCTATTTTTATGCAAGTATAGTGTTTAATGCTAAGGATATTGCGGAAAATCTTAAAAAACAAGGGGGTTTTATCCCGGGCATTCGTCCAGGTGAGGGGACAGCTTTGTATCTTAATGAGGTCGCTTCAAGACTTACTTTTTCTGGATCTATTTATCTTGCTTTGGTGGCAACTTTACCTTGGATTTTGGTAAAATTTATGGGAGTTCCTTTTAATTTTGGCGGAACTTCTGTTTTAATTGTTGTGCAAGTCGCCTTAGATACGATGAGGAAAATTGAAGCTCAAATTTATATGAGCAAATATCAAACTCTAAGTGCCGTAGGTCTTTAAAGTCTCTTTGGGGACTTTTCCCATAAATTTGCGAAAGGGTTTTGTATGAAAAAGCTTGTATTTATGGGAACTCCAGCCTACGCTACACGCATTTTGCAAGAGCTTTTAAGGTATTTTGAAATTTTAGCACTTTTTACCCAGCCTGATAAGGCTGTGGGAAGAAAGCAAATTTTAACTCCTAGTGATACTAAGGCTTTTTTGCAAAAAAATGCTCCTCAAATTCCTATTTTTACTCCTAAAAGTCTCAAAGATGAAGAACTTTTTGAAAATCTAAAAGCTTTAAAGCCTGATTTTATAGTGGTTGCTGCTTATGGTAAAATTTTGCCTCAAAATATTTTGGATTTAGCCCCTTGCATTAATCTTCATGCTTCGCTTTTGCCAAAATACCGTGGGGCTAGCCCTATACAAAGTGCAATTTTAAATGGTGATGAAATCAGTGGGGTTTGCTCTATGCTTATGGATGCTGGACTTGACACAGGAGCTATTTTGCAAAGCGTGGAGCATAATATCAAGGGTAAAAAAGCTGATGAGGTTTTTGAGCTTTTTGGAGAGTTAGCGGCTTCTTTGGCGGTAGAGACTTTGCGTCATTTTTCTCAAATCACTCCACAAAAACAAGATGAAAGTAAGGTTAGCATTTGCAAGAAAATTAAAAAAGAAGATGGCTTGGTGGATTTAAGTGATGCGAAAAAATTGTATCGAAAATTTTTAGCTTTTTATCCTTGGCCGGGTATTTTTTTGGAAAATGGTTTAAAATTTTTAGATATAGAACTTTACGATGAAAAAGAAAATGAAAAAGAGGGGCTTATTTTAGCCGTGGAAAAAGAGAATTTTTTGCTTGCTTGTAAAAAAGGAACTTTAAGAATTAAAGCCTTGCAAGAAAGTGGCAAAAAGCCTCTTAATGGGCGAACTTTTTTAAATGGAAAAAGGCTTAAAAGTGCAGATTATTTGTATTGAAAAAATAGCCTCAACGCAGCTTTTTTTATGCGAGAAGATAAGAAAGGGTGAAATACGGCAAAATACCGCCATTTATGCTTTAGAACAAACTAGCGGAGTGGGGAGTAGGGATAATGCTTGGATTAGCTCTAGGGGGAATTTACATCTTTCTTTTTGCGTGAGAGAGAGAGATTTGCCTAGTGATTTGCCTTTGGCTTCTGCGAGTATCTATTTTGCTTATCTCTTAAAAGAGCTTTTAGAGAGTTTTGGCTCACAAATTTGGCTTAAATGGTCAAACGATTTGTATTTAAATGATAAAAAGGTCGGCGGAGTGATGAGCAATAAAATAGGCGAATTTATAATATGCGGTATAGGACTTAATCTCAAATTTGCTCCACAAAATGCCGCTTTATGTGATGTAAAAATAGAGCCTAAAGAATTAATAGAGGAATTTATAAAAGTTTTGGAAAAAAAATTTTTATGGAAGCGTATTTTTAGTAAGTATGTGTTAGAATTTGAGAAATCAAAAAATTTTAGTGTCCATTATGAAGGCAAAATTTACGCGTTAAAAGATGCTTTTTTGTATGAAGATGGGTCAATATTATTAGCAAATAAGAGGATATATAGTTTAAGATGAGCGAAGTGATAACAATAGCAAATCAAAAAGGTGGCGTGGGCAAAACGACCACGGCAGTCAATTTAGCGGCTTCTTTGGCGGTAGCGGAAAAAAAAGTGCTTTTAATCGATGTAGATCCGCAAGCAAATGCAACAACAGGACTTGGTTTTAATAGAAATAATTATGAATATAATATTTACCATGTTTTTATAGGTAGAAAAAAATTAAGCGATATTATCTTAAAGACAGAATTGCCCCAGTTGCATTTAGCTCCGTCAAATATAGGGCTTGTCGGTATAGAACAAGAGCTTGCTAAAGATGAGGGAAATGAAAAGAAAATGATGCTTAAAAAGCAACTTGAAGAAGTGGTGGATAAGTATGATTTTATCATTATAGATTCACCTCCTGCACTTGGAAATATCACCATTAATGCTTTTGCGGCGAGTGATAGTGTAATTATCCCTATACAATGTGAATTTTACGCACTTGAGGGGGTAGCTATGGTGCTAAATACCATTAAGATTATTAAAAAAACGATTAACCCAAAGCTTAAAGTTAAGGGATTTTTGCCGACTATGTATAGTTCGCAAAATAATCTTTCTAAAGATGTTGTGGAGGATTTAAAGCAAAATTTTAAAAAACAGCTTTTTAAAATGAAAAGTAGTGAAGATGATTTTATCATTATTCCTAGAAATGTAAAGCTTGCAGAAAGTCCAAGTTTTGGAAAGCCTATTATACTTTATGATATAAAATCACCCGGTTCTTTGGCGTATCAAAATTTAGCTTATTGCATTTTAGGATAAATTGATGGGTTTAAATAAAGATAAAGGTTTAAGCAAACTCATCGGTGATTTAGACGAGGTTTATAGTAGAGAATTAGGACTTGACACAAATCAAGTCAGCGAAATTCCTCTAGCCAAAATCGACCTTAATCCTTACCAGCCTAGAAAGCATTTTGATGAAGAGGCTTTAGGAGAGCTTGCGAATTCGATTAAAGAATATGGACTCATTCAGCCTATCATCGTGCTTAAAAAAGGCGAGCGTTATGTTTTGGTGGCAGGAGAACGGAGGCTTAGAGCAAGTCAAATCCTAGGTCTTAAGAGCATTTTGGCTTTTGTGGCTGATGTTAAGGAGAAAAGGCTTAGGGAACTTGCTTTGATAGAAAATATCCAAAGAGAAAATTTAAATCCTATTGAGTTAGCTCATTCTTATAAAAGCTTAATTGAAGAGCATCAAATTACTCAAGAAAATTTAGCGTCCATTATCCATAAAAGTCGCACACAAATCACAAATACGCTAAGACTTTTAAATTTAGAACAAGCAACACAAAAATTAATTGCCGAGGGTAAAATTTCTCAAGGACACGCCAAAATTTTAGTTGGACTTAAAAAAGATGATGAAAAAACTATGGTTGATAGCATTATGGGGCAGAAATTAAGCGTAAGGGATACGGAAAAAATTGTCCAAAATTTAAAAAACAAAGAATTAAATAATAAGAAATTTTCTTTTGAATTTGATGAGGATATGCAAAAAATTAAGAAAATTTTAAATCAATATGGCTTAAAGTGTGAAAGTAAAGGGGAAAAACTAACAATATATTTAACAAGTAAAGATAAAATTAAAAAAATATTTGAAATTCTAGCTTGAAATTTAGAATTTAGTTTGTTTTAGATACAATTTTGCAATATTTATAATAAAGGAAAATAATGTTTTCAGATATGCACATTTCGATAATGTTAGCTACAATGGCGATTTTTTTAGCTATGATTGTGATTTTAAATTCTATGCTATATAAGCCTTTGTTAAGATTTATGGACGAGAGAAATAGTTCTATTAAAAATGATGAAAATAAGGTTAAAGAAAATTCGCAACAAATGCTTGGAGCAAATGATGAGGTAGAAAAAATTCATCAAAGCACAAGAGAAGAAATCCATAAAATTAAACAAAGTGCCATTAATCAAGCTAAAGAAGAGGCGCAAATTGCAATTCAAACAAAAAAAGAGGAGCTTGAGCGTAAAATGGCAAGTTTTTATGTCGAGCTTAATGCACAAAAAGAAGAATTAAAACAAAATTTATTAAAAAATCTACCAGAATTTAAACAACTTTTAGAAAATAATATTAAAAAGATTTAAGGAGAATGATGAAAAGGTTAATTTATCTTATTTGTTTATTGCCTTTAGGTGCTGTTGCTGCACCGAGTGGAAGCGGAGAGTATGACATTATACCTAGGACGGTGAATTTTGTTATTTTTGCTGTGATACTCTATTATTTATTAGTCAATCCTGTGAGGCATTTTTACAAAAGTCGCATTTTAAAAATTTCTTCCAGATTAGATGAGATACAAAAAAAATTGCTTGAAAGTAAATCTAAAAAACTTGATATGATGAAAAAGCTAGAGGAGGCGAAGGCTAATGCTGCTGAGGCTTTGATTGTATCTAAAAAAGAAGCGGAAATTCTAGCAAATGGGATTAGAGAAGAATTGCAAGAAGAACTTGCACTTTTAGATAGGCATTTTGAAGAACAGAAAGAATATGAATTGAGAAAAATGGAAAAAGAGGTTATTTCTCAAGTTTTAGCCGAGCTTTTTGATGAAAATAGTGCGTGTTTTGGACAAAAAGAAATTGTTAATATTATGATGAAAAAGGCTTCTTGATGAATATGGTAGCAAAGAAATATGCTAAAGCGATTGCTTTAAGAGCAGATGCTGGGGAGCTTTACGAAAATTTACGCATTTTAGCTTCAGCTTTTGCTTTAGCTAAATTTAGAATTTTAGCAGAGTCTGCTGGGATTAAAAAGGAAAAAAAACTAGAGCTTATCCAGTCTTTTTTTGAAAAATTTAGCCCGAATTTTAACAATTTTCTAAAAATTTTGATAGAAAATTCAAGACTTTCTTGTGTGCCACACATTGTTAAAGAGCTTGAAAGACAAAATGCCTTTAAAGAAAATATATTTTTGGGTGTGGTTTATGCGAGTGAGAAATTGGACGAGCAGAGTTTAAAAGAGTTTGAAAATAAGCTTAGTGCAAAATTTAATGTTAAAATTAAATTAAGCGTTCAAATTACACAAATTGATGGGATAAAAATTGCGTTGGAGGAGTTAGGTTACGAGCTTTCTTTCTCTATGAAAACTTTGCAAAATAAATTAAGCGAGTTTATACTTAAAACCATTTAAGGAGAATATGAATGAAATTTAAAGCTGATGAAATCAGTTCTATTATTAAAGAAAGAATAGAAAATTTTGATTTAAATTTAGAAATTGAAGAAACGGGCAAAATAGTATCCGTTGCAGATGGTGTGGCTAAGGTTTATGGTCTTAAAAACATTATGGCTGGGGAGATGGTTGAGTTTGAAAATGGCGAAAAGGGTATGGCGCTTAACCTCGAAGAAAGCAGTGTTGGTATCGTTGTTTTGGGAAAAGGTGAAGGCTTAAAAGAGGGTGACTCTGTGAAAAGGCTTAAAAAACTTCTTAAAGTACCTGTTGGAGAATCTTTAGTTGGTCGTGTTGTTAATGCTTTAGGAGAGCCTATCGACGCTAAGGGTCCTATTAATGCAAGTGAATTTCGCTTTGTTGAAGAGAAGGCAAAAGGCATTATGGCTAGAAAGAGCGTTCATGAGCCTTTACATACGGGGATTAAGGCAATTGACGCCCTTGTGCCTATTGGTAGGGGACAAAGAGAATTAATCATAGGCGATAGACAAACGGGTAAAACTACTGTTGCTGTGGATACAATTATCTCTCAAAGAGGACAAGGGGTGATTTGTATTTATGTTGCCATAGGGCAAAAGCAAAGCACTGTTGCACAGGTTGTAAAAAGGCTCGAAGAACACGGTGCTATGGAATATACAATAGTTGTAAATGCGGGTGCTTCAGATTCTGCCGCTTTACAATATCTCGCTCCTTATGCTGGTGTAACGATGGGCGAGTATTTTAGGGATAATGCAAAACACGCTTTAATTGTTTATGATGATTTAAGCAAACACGCTGTGGCTTACCGCGAGATGTCATTAATTTTACGCCGTCCTCCGGGTCGTGAGGCTTATCCAGGTGATGTGTTTTATTTGCATTCAAGATTGTTAGAAAGAGCATCTAAGCTTAATGACGAGCTTGGTGCAGGAAGTTTGACGGCTTTACCTATTATAGAAACGCAAGCTGGAGATGTATCTGCCTATATTCCAACCAATGTGATTTCTATTACAGATGGACAGATTTTCTTAGAAACAGATTTGTTTAATTCAGGTATTCGCCCTGCTATTAATGTCGGCTTGTCTGTTTCGCGTGTGGGGGGTGCAGCACAGATTAAAGCGACTAAGCAAGTTTCTGGGACTTTAAGACTTGATTTGGCACAGTATAGAGAACTTCAAGCTTTCGCTCAGTTTGCAAGTGATTTAGATGAGGCAAGCCGTAAGCAGCTAGAACGCGGACAAAGAATGGTTGAGCTTTTAAAACAGCCTCCTTATTCGCCTTTATCTGTAGAAAAGCAAGTTGTGCTTATATTTGCGGGAACAAGGGGATTTTTAGACGATGTGGCAGTCAGCAAAATTAGGGAATTTGAGGAAAGTATTTATCCTTTTATTGAAGCTAAATATCCAGACCTCTTTGAGCAAATTCGCACTAAAAAGGCTTTGGATAAAGATTTGGAGGATAAATTAGCTAAGGCTATCGAAGAATTTAAAGCAAATCATATATAAGGCTTTTTTATGTCTAATCTTAAAGAAATTAAAAGAAAGATAAAAAGCGTTCATAATACGCAAAAGACAACTAATGCAATGAAGCTTGTTTCTACCGCAAAGCTTAAAAAAGCTGAAGAAGCGGCGAAGAGGTCTAAAATTTATGCGCAAAAAATTGATGAAATGCTTAATGAAATTTCTTACCAAATTCACAAGGCGAATCAAGATGAAAAAGATATTCAATTAAGCTGTTTTCAAAAAAGAGAAAAGTTTAAAAATGTAGATGTGATTTTCATCACCGCAGATAAGGGACTTTGCGGTGGTTTTAATATTAAAACCATTAAAGCCGTAGATGAGCTTTTAAAAGATTATGAAGAGCAAAATATATCCGTGAGATTAAGAGCCATAGGAAAAACAGGTATAGAGTATTTTAATTTTCAAAAAAGAGAGCTTTTGGAAAAATATTTTCATCTTAGCTCAAGTCCTAACTATGAAAAGGCTTGTGAGGTGATTAGTGCCGCGGTTGAGGACTATTTGGCTGGAAAAACTGATGCTATTGTTTTGGTGCATAATGGCTATAAAAATATGATCACTCAAGAGCTTAAAATCGCTCATCTTATCCCTGTGGAGCCTAAGGTTATTGATGAGTCGGCAAATTCGCTTTTAGAATTCGAGCCAGAAGAAAGAGAACTTTTAGAAGAATTGATGAAGACTTATTTTGAATACAATATGTATTACGCTTTAATCGATTCTTTAGCGGCTGAACATAGTGCTAGAATGCAGGCTATGGATAATGCTACAAACAATGCTAAAGCAAGAGTTAGGCAGCTAAATTTAGCCTATAATAAAGCAAGACAAGAGTCTATCACTACTGAATTGATTGAGATTATCAGTGGTGTTGAGGCGATGAAGTAAGTAAATTTTTAAGGAGAGAGTTTATGCAAGGATTTATTTCGCAGGTGTTAGGACCTGTTGTAGATGTAGATTTTGATGATTATTTACCACAAATCAATGAAGCGATAAGGGTAGATTTTAATAATGATGGAAAAGAACAAAAATTAATTCTAGAAGTCGCCGCACATTTGGGGGACAATAGGGTAAGAACCATAGCTATGGATATGACTGATGGTTTGGTAAGAGGACTTAAGGTAGAAGCTTTAGGAAGTCCTATTTCTGTGCCTGTGGGCGAAAAAGTTTTGGGTAGAATTTTTAATGTTACGGGCGATTTGATAGATGAGGGCGAAGAAATCAGTTTTGATAAGCGTTGGAGCATTCATAGAGACCCACCTGCTTTTGAAGAGCAAAGCACTAAGAGTGAAATTTTTGAAACAGGGATTAAAGTTGTGGATTTGCTTGCACCTTATGCTAAGGGTGGTAAAGTGGGACTTTTTGGCGGTGCTGGCGTGGGTAAAACCGTGATTATTATGGAGCTAATCCACAATGTCGCCTTTAAGCATAGTGGTTATTCTGTATTTGCTGGAGTGGGTGAGAGAACGCGTGAGGGAAATGACCTTTATAATGAAATGAAAGAAAGTAATGTTTTAGATAAAGTTGCCTTATGTTATGGGCAGATGAACGAACCACCGGGTGCTAGAAACCGCATTGCCCTTACAGGTCTTACTATGGCGGAGTATTTTAGAGATGAAATGGGACTTGATGTTTTGATGTTTATCGATAATATTTTTAGATTTTCTCAATCAGGCTCTGAAATGTCCGCACTTTTGGGGCGTATCCCATCAGCGGTAGGTTACCAGCCGACTTTAGCAAGTGAAATGGGTAAATTCCAAGAGAGAATTACTTCAACTAAAAAAGGCTCTATTACCTCCGTTCAAGCTGTTTATGTCCCAGCGGACGATTTGACAGACCCAGCACCTGCCACTGTTTTTGCACACCTTGACGCAACAACGGTTTTAAATAGAGCTATAGCTGAAAAGGGAATTTATCCGGCTGTTGATCCACTTGATTCAACTTCGCGTATGCTTGATCCACAAATTATAGGCGAGGAGCATTATAAAGTAGCAAGGGGTGTTCAATCTGTGCTTCAAAAATATAAGGATTTGCAAGATATTATCGCTATTTTAGGTATGGACGAGCTTAGTGAAGAAGATAAGCTTGTTGTTGAAAGAGCAAGAAAAATAGAGAAATTCCTATCCCAGCCTTTCTTTGTGGCGGAAGTTTTCACAGGAAGTCCGGGTAAATATATAAGCCTTGAAGAAACTATCAGTGGCTTTAAGGGCATTTTGGAAGGTAAATATGATGATTTGCCAGAAAATGCTTTCTATATGGTAGGAAATATTGATGAGGCAATTGCTAAGGCAGAAACTCTGAGGGAGATTAGTAGAGGTGATACTTGCTTAGATAATTGTAAGGTTGAACAAAAAAAGGCTAATTGATGCAGGATTTAATATCTTTAGAAATAGTAACTCCTCTAGGAATGATTTATCAAGGAGAGGTAAAGTCTGTTACCTTACCTGGAAGTGAGGGGGAATTTGGTGTTTTAAGGGGGCATGCGAGTTTAGTGGCTTCTTTGAAATCGGGCGTGATTGATGTAGAAAAGCAGGATTTAAAGCACGAATTAGTCGCCATTGACGCGGGGTATGCTAAGGTTGATGAAAATAAAGTTTGTGTTTTAGCTAAGGGTGCTGTTTGGGTATCTGGCTCAAGTGAAAGTGAGATTGAGAAAAATCTTAACAATGCAAAGGATTTAATTAAGGCTATGAGTTCGGATAATGCCGCTTTAGCTGCGACCTTTTCTAAACTTGACAATGCTAAGGCAAATGTATGAATTTCGAGGCTATTTTTCATTTTTTTAATGAGTCAAGCCTTATCACTTATGTGGTTTTGGCTTGGCTTTCTTTTTATTTTATCCTTTCTTTTGCCATACTTTTTGCGAGGCTTTCTTTTTTGGCAAATTGGCGTAGCAAAGAAAAGCAAAGTTTAGAAACTTTACTTTTAGGTGAGAAAGATTTAAGTCGCACCGATTCTATTTTAAGAAAATGCACAGACACAAGCCTTTCGCATTTAGAAATTTATAAAAATTTAGCCGCACGCCGCTCTTCTTTGGGGCTAACTTGGCTAAGTATCGTTGCTTCAACCTCTCCTTTTATAGGACTTTTTGGAACTGTTATCTCTATCCTTGAAACTTTTGGGGGACTTGGCACACAAAATTCTTTAAGTATTATTGCACCTAAAATTAGTGAGGCTTTAGTGGCTACTGGCTGTGGAATTTTAGTCGCTATCCCTGCTTATACTTTTCATCTTATTATTAAAAGAAAAGCTTTTGAGCTTTTAAGTATTATTGATAGTGAGATTAAGGTTCTTAGCTCACATAAGGTTTAATATGCCATTTGATGATGAAAAGCCTGAGTTAAATATTACTCCCCTAGTAGATATTATGCTTGTTTTATTAGCCATTTTGATGGTTACTGCTCCTAGCATTACTTATGAAGAAAAGGTTAATCTCCCTCAAGGCTCACAAAAAAGTGCGAGTTCGCCAACCCTAAAAAGTCTTATTGTAAGTGTTAATGCTAAAAAAGAAATTTTCATCAATCAAGAAAAATTTGACTTCGTTTCTTTCGCGGATAATCTCGCGCAAAAAAAGGCACAATTTAACACCGAAGAGCCTGTTTTTATAAGAGCGGATAAGAGTTTAAAATATGATGATGTGATTTTCGTTTTAAGAAGTGTGAAAAATTTAGGCTTTAACAAGGTCGCTTTACAAACTGAATGACGATGAAAAATTATGGCTTGAGTAATCTTACTTCCTTTTGTCTTGCTTGTGGAATTTATGTCATCGTTGTGGGCTTTGTTTTTTTTAAGCTAGTAACGATACAAGAGCCCATTTTAAGTTATACGGATATAAAAGATAGTTTTATTAATGTCGATTTGAGTGAAGCCTCTACGCAAATTTCAAGCCCTAAGCCCACTCCTAAGCCTCAAACAAGCCCCGTTGATGTCAATGACCTTTTCGCAAAAACGACTAATAAAATGATCAAAACGCAAAATGTTAATCAAAAAGCTACCGATTTTAACGCCCTTTTTGGCAATGTCAAAGAAATACAAGAAGAAAAAAGCACGCAAATTCAATCTTCCAAAAAATCAGGACAAGGTGCAAATTCCCAAAGTGTCGCCGAGCTATTAAAGCAATTAAATGATAATCTTATCCCAGAAGAAAGCACTGCAAACGGACAAAGCACACAGGCACAAAAAATGGGGATTTATGATGAGTTTTTAGGTAAGGTTGAAAGGGTGATTAAACAGCGTTGGAGTCAATACTACCCCAATCCTAAAAATATAGGTGTTAAGGTGAAAATTTTCATCGATAGCGAGGGGAAATTCGGCTATACCTCGGTAGAAAAGAGCTATGATAGCGTTTTTGACGCTAAGGTTTTGGAATTTTTAGAAAGTCAAAAAGGTAAATTTATCGCCTATCCTCCTAAAAATAAGGGCGTAGCCATAACGATGAATTTAAAAGATGAGGGCGTTACGCCTTTTTAAAGCTTAATAGTCGCTCTCTATAATATTCATACTGCTTTTGTCTTGCTTCTATCTCGGCGGGGATTCCATTTGTTAAATCATTTGTTAGTGTGTCAAATTTGTCTAAAATTTCTACAATGTCATTTTGCACTTTCAAAGGCGGTAGGGGGATTTGGAATTTTTCTAATTGCTTATTATGCACTCTTAAAACTTTCGCACCTTGTGCGTATTTGTGTTTAAATGTATTAAAATTTTCGGTTTGAAACATATAGCCTATAAATTTTGGATTTTGTGAGTGTGAGAATATGAAAGTATCACCGCCAACACACGCTTCTTGCTTTCCTAGATACACGACTGCTTTACAAACACAATCTTTATCCTCGCTTACCCCAGCTATGACTAAATCTCCATATTTGGCTTTTTTCAACTTCTTTGCTTTTTCTGCACTGACAAAGCTTGTTGTGCTATGCGTGTAATTATGGTAATGCGTGTGGATTTGCCCATAATGGATACAAGGCACGCCAACTTCTACAAAATCGGCTTTTGTCAAGCCATTGCCACGCGTGAAAGTTCCTATCTCGCCTAAGGTTACAAGCTTAAGCCCCCCCCCAATCGCATTTGCGCGTTTCTCTAGCTCTTCAAAGCTTAAAAGCTTATTTCTATAATATTCATACTGCTTGCGGCGCGCGTGTAATTCTGCGTGTAATTCTGCGTGTAATTCTGTAAAGGCGTCTAAAATCTCTACGATTTTTTGCTGGATTGCTATGGGTGGAATGGGGATAGGGATTTGTGCTAATTTGTTTTTTTGTAAATTCTTTAATCCTGTTCCTTGAAAACAAAATTTATTTATATAATCTTGTTGTGTTTTTAAAAAATAGTATAAAAATTTTAAGCAAATTTTTTGACTTGTAAAAGCAAAAATATGATCTGTATAATACGCTTTGCCATTGTGGTATTTTATATCTGCTGTGCCTCCATCATTCAAAAACAAATATTCACCATTGACCAAATAATCATCTACAAAATAGTGTGTATCCCCACTTGTAAAGCAAATGTTCCCATTATTTTTAGAAAGGTTTTTTGCTTGATTTGCTCCTATTTTTGATTTTGGTGCTTTTTCCCATAACTCCCCAAGCTCTTTAAACTCCACACCATTTGGGCAGTGCTGTTGCAGTAAGGATTCTAGGGGGTGGGTGTTATCATTTAGGGGTTTCATCATTGCTCCTTGTTGCTCATATCTAGTCCCTTAAAAAGCTCGAAAAATGTTTGTAGCTTTTCTAGGGCTTGCTTGCGGACTTTATGCGTCTGCTCTGCACCCTTGCCAAAGAGTGGGCTAGGGGGCAAAATTTCGCCAAATGCTTGCCCATAGTTTCTTAGCTCCCCTCTCTCAAAGGCATCGCGCATAAATGCCCTAGTCTTCTCAGGCTTTAGATCCAGCTCGGTGATGATAGAGCTTAGGCTTTCATCTTTACGCGCATTGATGTAGATGCTAAAGTCTTTAGCAACATCGCTTTGCGGGTTTAGGGACTCTATGAAGCGCAGTAGAAGCTCCTTTTTGCTCCGTAGGCTTAGGCTAGAATCTAGCAGCTTTACTATATGCTCATAGCTCTACTTATCTTTGTGCTTGTGGTATTTGGCGATAAGCTCTAGGATATACTCGATACTTATTTCTACTTGCTTCAAAAGCTCTACTTCAAACTCCACTTCATCAAGCACGCTTTGCTTCTGCGTTTGGTCTTTGGTGCGTAGGCTCTCATAGGTGTCGATGTAGTAGCTCTGGTAGTCTTGGCGGTCTCGCTCACTGAGTGAGTCGCTAAAGTCATCAAAGACTTCAAGGATATTGCGGAGCTTTAAAATCTCTCCAAAAAGGGCTAGGAAGTCTTTTTTGTCGCTCTGCTTTAGGGTGGATTCTAGGAAGTTGTTTAGAGGGAAGCGTGTGTGCAAGGTTTGTAGAAGCTCGTTGTAGCCTTTGTGCTTTTCACCTTTGTCATCGGTGTAGCCGTGTAGATACTCTTCTAAACTTCTTAGAAAGACTATCCCCTTGGCATTCTCATCGCTAAAGAGTGCTAGAGCGTCATCGGTGGGCTTTTGCAAGTCTCTAAAGGCTATGATGTTACCAAAGCTTTTAACGGAATTTAAGATTCTGTTAGTGCGTGAGTAAGCTTGTAAAAGCCCGTGATAGCGTAAGGACTTATCGACATAGAGAGTGTTTAGCGTGGTGGCATCAAAGCCTGTTAGAAACATATTAACTACAATAGCTAAGTCTAGTTCCCTGTTTTTAAGCTTTAGGGAAAAATCTTTGTAGTAGTTGTGGAAGTTATCTGCGGAGCTGTCAAATTTACACTTAAACATTGCATTATAGTCATTTATCGCAGCGTCTAAAAAATCTCGCTGAGATTTAGGCAAGGAGGCTGTGTCCTCGCTGTTTTCCTCCTCTTGCTCATCGTTTGGAGCATAGCTGTAAATAATGCCTACTTTTAAACGCTTGGATTGCTCTAGGCTAGTTTGTTGAGCTTGAAACTCTTCATAATAACGCATAGCCATAGGGATAGACTGGGTAGCAAAGATAGCATTAAAGCCATTAAGTCCCTTGCCATTTAGGGTGTAGGTGGAGCTGCGTTTGGTCTGGGTGGAAAAATGCTCTAAAATGTAGCTAGTGATGTGCGTGATACGCTCTTTAGCTAGTAGAATTTCTTCTGTTTCTATATGCTTGTTTTTGCTTTCATCTTTTAGCTTGGTTGTGGTGTGGTAGCTCACGCGAAAGGGCAGGACATTATTATCTCGTATGGCGTGTATTATCGTGTAGCGATGTAGGCACTCTCCAAAGACTCGTTGGGTGGTTTGAATTTCATCTTGTGCATTTTGCGTGAAAATGGGAGTCCCTGTAAAGCCGAAAAGATAGAGTTTTTTAAATGCTTTAGAAATGTCTTTTTGCATTTGTCCAAATTGACTTCTATGACACTCATCAAAAATCATCACAATATGCTTATCAAAAATTTCACTATTTTTAGTTTGAGTGATGAAGCGGGAGAGCTTTTGAATGGTGGTAATGATGATTTTATGCTCTTTGTCTTTGCTGTGTAGTCTAGCTTGTAGCTCTTTGGTGTTTTTACTCCCGGTGGCTGCGCCCTTTTGGAATCTATCGTATTCTCTCATTGTTTGATAGTCTAAATCTTTTCTATCCACGACAAAAAGCACTTTAGTGATTTCTGGGATTTTGCTTACTAGCTGGGCGGTTTTAAAGCTGGTTAGAGTTTTGCCGCTGCCTGTGGTGTGCCAAATATAGCCGCCGCTTTTTTGCTCGTTTGCTTTTTCGTAGAATTTGTTGTGGTAGCTTGCGGCTATTTTTTGGAGGATTTTTTCACACGCTGCGATTTGATAAGGTCGCAGGACTAAAAGCTTTTTATCTACATCAAGCACGCAGTAATGACAAAGGATATTTAAAAGCGTATGCCTAGCAAAAAAGTTTTTCGCAAAGTCTATAAGGTCGTTTATAATGGTGTTTTTCTCATCACTAAAATGGCTTGTAAATTCAAAGCTATTAGAGGTTTTGCTTGTTTTTATGCCATTTTGTGTTTTGATGTGAAAATCACGCGTAGTGTTTGAATAATACTTGCTTTGTGTGCCGTTACTAATGACAAAAATCTGCACAAATTCAAAAAGCCCACTTCCGCTAAAAAAGCTCTCTCGTCCGTAGCGGTTGATTTGCCTAAAGGCTTCTTTAAGGCTTACGCCTCTTCGCTTTAGCTCGATATGCACTAAAGGTAGTCCATTTACCAAAATAGTTACATCATAGCGGTGAGAGCGTGTTTCTGTGGTAGCTTGAAACTGATTGATAACTTGTAGGGAGTTTTTATGTATGTCGGCTTTGTCGATTAGCTTAAAGTTGATAATGCTACCGTCATCTCTCTCTAGCGGTTGGACATAGTCCTCTTGGATAAGCTGACTTTTTTCTACGATAGAAGCATTTACCCTAGCTAACACTTGCTTGAAAAATCTCCACCACTCTGTATCGCTTAGAGTGGTGGAGTTTAGCTCTTCTAGCTTGGTGCGAAGGTTAGATTCTAAGGTTTTTTCATCGGTGATTTGTGCGTATTCATAGCCTTGAGCTTGGAGCGTTTTGACGAACTCTTTTTCTAGTGTGGCTTCACTTTGATAGCTAGAATCTATCCTTTTGCTTGGGGTAAATTCTACGGCTATGGTGGAGCTAGTATTATGCTCTAAAAGTAACTTTAAGCTTTTCATTAGTTAGTTTCCTCTAGTTCTTTGATGATAGAGTTTATCTGCACTCTTAGGGTGGCTTGTTTTTCTACGATTTGGGCGATTTGTGCATTAAGAGCGGTGATGTCTATAAGCTCTCTTGTGTCCTTTGGTGTGATGTAGGTGGAGACGCTTAGATTATAGTCGCTATCTCGAATTTCTTCTACACTTACTAAGCGGGAAAAATACTCTACATCTTCGCGTTTAGCGTAGGCATTTACTATGGTGTCAATGTGGCTTGGCTCTAGGATATTTTTCTTTGTAACTTTGGTAAATTGCTCACTTGCATCGATAAAAAGGGTGTGCATATTAGGCTTGTTTTTCTTTAGCACGATGATAGAAGTGGCAATATTTGTGCCGAAAAAGAGATTATCTGGGAGTTGTATAATAGTATCGATGAAGTTATTGTCTATCAAATATTTGCGGATTTGCTTCTCCTTGCCTCCGCGGTAAAGCACACCCGGGAACTCAACGATAGCACAAGTGCCGCTAGGAGAGAGCCAAGAGAGCATATGCATAGTGAAAGCTAAATCCGCATAATTCTTAGGAGCTAGCACACCAGCAGGGGCGAATCGTGGGTCATTGATAAGCTTAGGGTCATCATCGCCTATCCATTTGGTAGAGTATGGGGGATTTGATACAATCGCATCAAAGGGTTCATCATCTTTATGCTTTGGTTCTAAAAGCGTATCACTTAGAGCAATGTCAAAATTCTCAAAGCCTACATCGTGCAAAAGCATATTGATACGGCAGAGATTATAACTAGTCGGGTTAATCTCCTGCCCGAAAAATCCTTGCTTGACATTTGCACTGCCTAGCACCTTGGCAAATTGCAAAAGCAGCGACCCACTTCCACAAGCTGGGTCATAGACTTTATTGACACTTTTCTTACCATAGCTGACAAGCCTTGCTAGCAGGCGGCTCACTTCTTGCGGAGTGAAAAACTCGCCACCACTTTTACCTGCGCTACTTGCATACATACGCATAAGGTATTCATACGCATCGCCAAAGGCATCGATGGTGTTATTATTGTAGTGTAAATCAAGCTGTCCTATGGCTTGCATTACTTTATAAAGTTTTTCATTACGTTTTAGGAGGGTTTCTCCTAAATTTTTACTAGAATTGACATCAATGTCGTTAAAAAGCCCCTTGAAATCGCTCTCGCTTTTCGTGTCTTTGGTGGATTCTTCGATTTTGGCAAAGGCGTTGCTTAGGGTTTGATTGAGGTTGGTGGTGTCTTGGGCGTGGAATTTTAGGACATTGCAAAAAAGTTGGCTTGGGTAGATGAAAAAGCCCTTTTCTTCGATAATGCCTTCTTTGTTCTTTGGGTATTTATCTATCTCTTCATCGCTTAAATTTTCATAAGCGTTGGGTTCCCCCCCCCCCCCCCGTATGCGAGTCTATGCCCTGCTTAGCATTAATATGGGCGGCTAGATTCTCGCTAATAAAGCGATAAAAAAGCATACCTAGCACATACATTTTAAAATCCCAGCCATCAACACTTCCGCGTAAGTCATTAGCAACTTTCCAAATGGTAGAGTGTAGGGCGTTTCTTTGTGTGTCTCTTATTTGTGGCGTTGGTAGCATTGTTTTTCCTTAAATTTGCTTGATTTATTTAATGATTATTATGGAAGTTTATTAAATTTCGATTAACATTAAGCTTTTTGTTTTTGCTAAAATTCGCTGATGAATTTAAGGAGAAAAAATGAGAAAAATTTTACTAGTTTTTTTAGCTATTTTTAGTGTGGTATGGGCGGAGGATCCTGTCATTGATGTCGTTAATAAGGGCGTTGTTTTACCAAAAATTATTGTTAAGGATAATTCAAATTTAAGCGATGCAAATTTAAAGCGTAGTTTTTATAATATGATAGTCAATGACCTTAAAGTTAGTTCAAATTTTGAAGTGGTTGATGAGGGAAGTGAAAATTCTAATTATACCTTTGAATATGCTCTTACAAAAAATGGTGAAAAATTAAATCTTAATATCAAAATTAAAGCAGGCGGAGCAGAAAAATCTAATCAAGACTACACTCTAAACAAGGTCGAGCAGTATCCCTTTTTAGCACATAAGGGCGTTAAGGATTCTGTGCAATTTTTGGGCTTGGCACCTGTGGAGTGGATGGACCATAAAATTCTTATCGCTAGGACAAATTCGTCAAAACGCAGTCAAATCATTATGGCAGATTATACGCTCACTTATCAAAGGGTAATAGTCGATGGAGGCTTAAATTTGTTTCCTAAATGGGCAAATGAAGAACAAACGATGTTTTACTATACCGCTTATGACCACGATAAACCTACCCTTTTTCGCTTTGATTTAACGAGCAATAAGGCAAGTAAAATTCTCTCAAGTGGTGGTATGGTAGTCGCTAGTGATGTGAATAAAAAAGGCGATAAAATCTTAGTAACTATGGCACCGCAGGATCAGCCCGATGTGTATTTGTATGATTTAAATAGTAAGAATTTAAGCAAACTTACAAATTATTCAGGCATTGATGTCAATGCAAATTTCATAGGCGAAGATGAGTCAAAAGTTGTTTTCGTTTCGGATAGATTAGGTTATCCTAACATTTTCATACAAAATTTAGGTAGCACTTCAGCCGAACAAGCCGTTTTTCACGGAAGAAATAATTCCGCGGTTTCAACTTATAAAGATTTTTTAGTCTATTCAAGCCGCGAACCTAAACAAGCAGGTGTCTTTAATATTTATTTAATGTCTATTAAGAGTGATTATATTAGACAGCTTAGTGCAAATGGCAAAAATTTATTTCCGCGTTTTTCTAGTGATGGTGGAAGTATCGTTTTTATCAAGCATTTGGGAAATCAAAGTGCTTTAGGTGTGATTCGTGTCAATGCAAATAAAACTTTTTATTTTCCGTTAAAAGTAGGTAAAATTCAGTCGATTGATTGGTAAATTTTTTATTTTTTGGTTAAAATTAATAATTTTTTGGCTATAATTCCTAGAATTTAACAAACTTTGAAAGGTCTTAAATGAAGAAAATTCTTTTTACTTCAATTGCAGCTCTTGCGATTGCGATTAGTGGTTGTAGTACTAAAAGTACTAGCGTAAGTGGTGGCACAGATGTTGATGGTTCTCGTGGCTCAGGTGGTAGTGATGGTTGGGACATTGATTCAAAAATCTCTCAACTTAACGATACTTTAGGTAAAGTTTATTTTGACTTTGATAAATTCAATATTAGAAGCGATATGCAATCTGTCGTTAGCACAAATGCAAATATCTTCAATACTGAAGTAAGTGGCACAAGCATTACTGTTGAAGGAAACTGCGATGAGTGGGGAACTGATGAGTATAATCAAGCTTTGGGACTTAAAAGAGCTAAAGCTGTTAAAGATGCGCTTATCTCTCAAGGTGTGAATTCTGATAGAATTTCTGTAAAAAGCTATGGAGAAACTAACCCTGTTTGCACAGAAAAAACTAAAACTTGCGATGCACAAAACCGCCGTGCAGAGTTTAAATTAGCAAGATAATGAAAAAAATTACCTTAGTAGCTCTCTTTGGAGCTACCTTTCTTTATGCGGAGACTTCTGCTTTTGGTGCAGGAAATTTAACGAGCAATTCAGCCTATGGACTAACTTCAAATGAAAAATTATTTAAAGACAAGCTTGATACATTAGGCAATGAATATTCTTCCCTTAATGCTAAAATTAATGAAACAAATGAGAGATTAGAAGGCTTGCAAAGTATGCTTGAGGGCATTAATTCTCAGTATGCTAAGTCAAATTCACGCTTAACTCAACTTGAGACAAATGGCGAAAGTGTAGAAAATAATCTTAGCTTAGAACTTAAAAGTCTTAAAGCTTATGTTGAGGAAAGTAGAAAGATACAAGATGCAAATCACAAGCAGGTTAAGAAAATTTTAACAGAGCTTAGCTCTTTAGTTGATTCTATCAATAACAATTATGTTTCTAAAAATGACTTTAATGATACAAATCGCACAAAAATGACTTTTAACACAACGAGAAACGATAGCAATCTTACTAGCGAAGAAAATGCTAGTGTCGCAGCAACTTCACAAACACAAGAAGTTAAAGCTGATGATAGTTGGAAAAAAGAAAAGCATAATGAAATTTTGAAATTAGCAATTAAAGATTTAAATGAAAATCTTTTTGAAAATTCTAGGGAAAAATTTAATTATCTTATAGAAAAACATTATAAGCCTGCAAGGGCGAATTTTTGGCTTGGAGAGATAGAGTATAAGCAGCAAAATTATAATAATGCTATTGTTTATTATAAAAAAAGTTCAAGCATAAGCACTAAGGGAGATTATTTTCCTAAATTATTGTACCATACAGCTATTTCTTTAGATAAAGTGGGTGATACAAAAAGTGCTAATGGCTTTTACAAGGCTTTAAAAACAAATTATCCCAACACTCCAGAAGCAAAAGCTTCGCCAAATCGTAAATAAAATAAATTAAAGGAGAAGAAATGGCTATAGAAAAAAATAGTGTAGTATCGATGTTTTATGAGTTAAAAGATGCAAACACCAATGAAATTTTAGAGTCTAATATTAACGCCCAGCCTATTGCATTTATAGTTGGAAAAGGGCAAATTTTAGATAGTTTAGAAGAAGAAGTGATGAAGCTTGAATGCCCTTCAAATGCTGATGTGCTTATCAAAAAAGATAAAGCTTTAGGTGATTATGATGAAAGTGCGGTGCAAACCTTACCTAAAGAGCAATTTGCTGGTATTGATTTAAAAATCGGTATGGAGCTTTTTGGCGAAGGTGAGGACGGACAAACAGTGCGTGTAAGTGTGAAAGAAATAAATGATAATGAAGTAACGATAGACTACAATCATCCTTATGCAGGTAGAGATTTGCTTTTTTCTCTTAATATAGTCGATGCTAGAGAAGCTAGTGAAGATGAAATTTTAACAGGCATTATAGCTGGAAGTGGCGGTTGCTGCGGAGGTGGCGGACACGGACATCATCATCACGGCGGCGGAGGCGGTTGCTGCGGAGGTGGCGGTGGCGGTTGTGGTTGCCACGGATGAGTTGTGCATTGATATTCCCCGGTCAAGGCTCTCAAAGCCTTGGTATGGGAAAGGACTTTTACGAAAATTCTCCAAAAGCAAAAGCCCTTTTAGATGAAGCGAGTGAATATAGCAAGATTGATTTTAAACGCCTTCTTTTTACGCAAAATGATGATTTAAACAAAAGTGAATTTACACAGCCCGCCATTGTTTTAACTTCCTTAATGGCTTATGTTGCTCTATTAGAAAGAAAGCCGGATTTTAGACATAGTTTTACCTTGGGGCATTCTTTGGGTGAATTTAGCGCTTTGGCTGTAAATGGAGCTTTTGATTTTTTAGAAGCCATTATTTTGGTCCATAGACGCGGAATTTATATGCAAGAGGATTGTGCTAAAATTGAAGCAGGTATGATGGTGATTTTAGGCTTAAGCGATGAAGTGGTGCAAAATCTTTGCGAGTTGGCAAAAGTGGAGGGTAAAAGCATTTTTGTGGCAAATTATAATTGCGATGGGCAAATTGTCGTGGCAGGTTTAAAAGCACATTTGTTAGAATATGAAGCGAAATTTAAAGAAGCTGGTGCTAAAAGGGCGATGCTTTTAAATATGAGTGTGGCGAGTCATTGTCCGCTCTTAAATGAGGCGTCAAATAAGCTTAGCAGGGAGTTAGAAAGCGTTTTGAAGCCTAGTTTTTTGCCTGTGATTTCAAATGTTAGTGCTAAGCCTTATGAAAACAAAAGCGAGGCTTTGACTTTACTCAAAGCTCAGCTTGTATCTCCTGTGCTCTATAAACAAAGCATTTTGAATACGCAAAATGAGGTAAATTATTTTGTCGAATTTGGAGCGAGTATTTTAAAAGGACTTAATAAAAAAATCACTCAAAAAGAAACTTACGCTCTTACAAATTTGGGCGAAATTGATGAATTTTTAAAGGCAATACAATGAAAATAGCAATACTTGGTGCAATGCAAGAAGAAATTGCACCCCTACTTGAAATTTTAAAAGATTATACAAGCGAAGAATATGCTAACAACACTTATTATTTTGCAAATTATAAGGGACATGAGCTTATTTTGGCTTATTCTAAAATTGGCAAGGTTAATTCCACTTTAAGTGCTAGCGTGATGATAGAGCGATATGGTGCGCAAACTTTGCTTTTTACGGGTGTGGCTGGTGCTTTTAATCCAAATTTAGAAATAGGTGATTTGCTTTATGCTGAAAGTTTGGTGCAGTATGATTTGGACATTACAGCATTTGGGCATCCTTTAGGTTTTGTGCCGGGGAATGAAATTTTTATCAAAACAAATGAGTGTTTAAATACTCTTGCACTTGAAGTGGCTAAGGAGCTTAATATCAAGCTTAATGCGGGCATTATTGCAACAGGTGATGAATTTATTTGTGATGAGGCAAAAAAGGCAAAGATTAGAGAAATTTTTAATGCCGATGCTTGTGAGATGGAGGGTGCTAGTGTAGCTTTAGTGTGCGATGCTTTGAAAGTGCCTTGTTTTATTTTAAGAGCAATGAGCGATAAGGCTGGAGAAAAGGCAGAATTTGACTTTGATGAATTTGTAGTAAAGTCTGCTAAAATTTCTGCGAATTTTGTGCTTAAAATGTGCGATAAATTATGATAAATCTTAGCAAAAAGCTTATTAGGCAGGTCGCTCAGGCGAATGCGAAATTTAAACTCATAGAAGATAATGACAAAGTGCTTTTGGGACTTAGCGGAGGTAAGGACTCCCTAGCCTTAGCCCATCTTTTAAAGCGTATGCAAGCTCACGCTCCTTTTAAATTCGAGCTTGAGGCGGCGACTTTGAGTTATGGTATGGGGGAGGATTATTCCAAACTTCACGCACATTGTGAAGAGCACGGCATTAAGCATAGTGTAATTGAAAGTAATATTTATGAAATTTCAGGCGATACGATTAGAGAAAATTCGAGTTTTTGCAGTTATTTTTCGCGTATGAGGCGTGGAGCTTTATATACCTACGCACTTCAAAAGGGTTTTAATAAACTTGCAATCGCTCATCATTTAGACGATGCGGCGGAGAGTTTTTTTATGAATTTTATCCACAATGGTGCTTTAAGAACTCTTGCACCCATTTATAAAAGTAAAAGAGGCATTACCATCATACGCCCTTTGATTTTCGTGCGTGAAAGGCAATTAAGAGACAATGCTACAATGAATACACTCGAAGTGATAGGTAATGAATTTTGCCCAGGTATGAAACTAAGCGAAAAAAATGTCAAATTTCCTCATGCAAGAGAAGAAGCAAAGGTCTTATTAAAAGAGCTTGAGAGTAAGCATCCTAAGCTTTTTACTAGTCTTAAAAGTGCATTTTCAAATTTGCATAGTGAAACTTTTTGGGAGAAAGGAAGTAAATGAAAAAAGCTCTTGTTTTGGTAGATTATCAAAATGATTTTATTGACGGAAGTTTAGGTTTTGAAAAAGCTCTTGGCTTAAAGGACGAAATTTTAAAGCTTTTAGGTGAATTTGAGGGGGATTTACTTATCACTTTTGATACGCATAAAGAGGATTATTTAAAGACAAGGGAGGGGCAGAATTTACCGATAGAACATTGCATTAAAGACACGAAAGGTTGGGAGATGCCTAACGAATTTACCCCATTTTTATCAAAAGCAAAAAAAATCTTTCACAAAGATACTTTTGGTAGTTTAGAACTTGCAAATTTCTTGGCAAAAAGTCCTTATGAAGAAATTCATTTTTGCGGACTTGTGTCGCATATTTGTGTTTTTTTTAATCTTATTTTAGCTTTTTGTGCAAAGCCAAATGCTACTTTAATTCTACATAAAAATGCCACAACAAGTTTTGATGAAGGCTTGGAAAATCACGCTTATGAGCTTTTAAAAGCTTATGGCGTGAAGCTTGTGGAGAGTTAATTTTTTATAAGAAAAAATTGTTATAATACCCATTTTAATTAAAAGGATAGCGTGATGTTAAAAGAGCTTTTAGAAATCAAAAAAGAAATGGAGCCTATCATCAAAGAAGCTAATGTCAAGCTGAATGTTTTAGCACGTGAAGTTATCGTGCGTAAGAAAGAGTATGAAATTTATGGACCTATGGTTGATAGGGTATATTTAGATAATGCTATTTATGTGAAAGTGATGTCAAGCGGGCGTGATGCAAAAAGCGATAATGTGCCGATTAAAAATGGCTTTTATATGGTTTTTGTTGCTCCTGAAAAAGAAAGCACTAAAGATATTAAAAATAAACTAAAGGTTGCTTATGAGGGTGTTGATAATAAATTTATTTCAACACTTATTAGACAATGTCAAAGATTTAGAGAAATTATTTCTAAAATGCAAGCTACTCTTGGTAAGGCTTCACAGATGAATGTTGTCGTGGAGACAAATTTGGGTGAAGCTTCGGCAGCTTTGAAATTTAATATTACGATTAAATACACAAAAGATAATCAAAAACTCACACGCGAAAATTCTAAATCTGCAGGAAGTTTTAGGGATACAAAAACTTATATTAACCTCGTTGTGGAAAAAAGCACAGATTCTCGCATATGTGAAAAATTGCTCGATGATGTGGAGAAATATTTTATTGGCGGTGGGTGATTAAGGTTTTAAATCTTTCGTTTCTTTTTTGATAACTTCAGCTAACATTTGAGGCATTTCGTTTAATATTGATTGAAGATTTTGCCTTGTATTTTGGTCTTTTAATGCAAGTTTGAGGCGGATATTTTTAGACTTTATCAAGCCTTTGGAACTTGAAACAAGCTTAAAATTGATATTTGCGTGAGCGCTTGTGCTTTGTGTAATGAAATAATTTGTAAGCTCGATGTAAAATTCATTAAGATTAATTACAATGAGATAATCCATAAATTGTGCATAAAGTTTATTTTTATCCTTTTCGTGCCTTAGAAAGGGAGCAACATTAACTAATTTTGCATTTTCAGGACTGAAATTTTGCAAGGTTTTTTGACTTTGATAAATTCCATTTGCTGTGGAATTTAGAAAATTAAGCCTTAAATTGTGTAAAGTTTTTTGTGTAAAAGCAAGTGAAAAATCTTTGGCATTGACTTTGTGATTGTTTAAAAAATAATGGAATTTTTCATTAAAACTAAAAACTACTCCGTAATCAAGCACCTTATCCCTGCTAACACTAAGTTCTTTTTTTGGTTTTAATGTAGAGCTATCAAAAACGGCTTTTTGTTCATCAATGTGTTGTTTTGTAATATTTTGATTGAGGTCTATTAATTCAAAGTTCTCTTCTTTTTCCATTTTGATGATTTGTTTTTGTGAAAATTCTGCCTGTAAAAGATTGGTAAAAATGAAAAGAATTAGTAATAAACGCATGGTTTTCCTTTGAAATTTTTGCAAAATTATAGCAAATTAATCGCCAAAATCTTGCAAAAAAGCTTTGTTTGATACCGCGATGAAATAATCCGCTCTTAAATCTTTTTCATTGTAGGAAAGCAAAGTTTTATCAAATTTTCCCATAAAACCACCATTTTGATTGAGTAAAAAATCTCCAGCAGCGATGTCCCAGATATTTAAATTTTCTTTGCGTCTATAAATCCCAGCTTTTCCTTCTAAAAGAGCGGCAAATTTAAGTCCAGAGCTTATATTTAAGGCTTTTAATTGATGTTTTTTGGCAAATTCTTCATCTTCTTTACAGAGATGATTAATGCTTAAAAGTGCGGTATATTGATTTTTTTTAAAAAAAGCTTCATCGTTTTGAAGAAGACTTGCATTTTTATAAACTTTACTTTCTTTGTGTGCGTAAAAAACTTCATTTTTTTCGGGACTTTTGATAAGGGCTAAAATAGGGCGTTTTTGATGGATTAAACTTATCATAATGCAGTATTCATCTTGTCCTTTTATAAAGCCTTTCGTGCCATCGAGTGGGTCGATGAGCCAAAAATACTCTAAATTTCGTCTTTCTTCATAGTTTAGAATTCTTTCTTCAGAAAGGATTTTAAAATCTGCTTTTGCAAGCATTTCGCTTAAAATTTCGTTTGAGGCAAGGTCAGCCGAAGTAAGAGCTGTGCCGTCTTCTTTGGGTAGAATTTTAAGATTTTCTTTTTCTTTTAGTATGGCTCTAGAGGCTTGTTCTGCAGCATCTAGAGCTAAATTTAAATAATGGTCCAAATTCATTTTTCCACTTCACCTAAATAAAGCTGTCTTGGGCGGACGATTTTAAGACTTTCTTGTTCTTTTTGTTCTATCCATTGTGCGATCCAGCCCGGCGTTCTGCCGATAACAAAAAGCGTAGCAAACATTTCATTTGGAATGCCTAATGCTTTTAAGATTAAGCCGCTGTGAAAATCCACATTAGGATAAAGATTTCTTTGCACAAAATAATCATCTTGCAGGGCGATTTCTTCGATTTTAGTAGCGACTTTAATGAGATTGGTATCGATGTCAAGCTCATCAATAAGCTGGTCTCGAAGCTTTTTAAGCACTTTAGCGCGTGGGTCAAAATTCTTATAAACCCTATGCCCAAAGCCCATAAGTCTAAAAGGATCATTCTTATCCTTAGCTTTTTTAATAAACTCATCAACCCTATCAGGTGTGCCTATCATTTCAAGCATACGAATGACACCCTCATTGGCTCCGCCGTGTGCGTGTCCCCAAAGCGCACCAATGCCCGCACTAATACAAGCATAAGGGTGAGCGTGGGTTGAGCCAACCGCACGAACCGTTGAGGTTGAAGCGTTTTGTTCGTGGTCGGCGTGTAGCATAAACACCGTGTCTAAAGCTTTAATTTCAATTGGTCTTAATTTTACATGGTCATAAGGATAAGTGCGAAGCATATATAAGAAATTTTCGGTAAATCCTCTATCTAAATTGGGATAAGCCATAGGAAAGCCATTTTTATAACGATAAGCTGTGGCGACTATGGTAGGAATTTTAGCGACAATGCGCGCTGCCATTTCCATATATTCTTCTTTGACATTCATATTCAAATGGTCAGGATAAAAGGCTGAAAGTGAAGAAACCGCTCCTTGTAAAACAGCCATAGGGTGAGCATTATCTGGAAAAGCGTCAAAAAGCTTGTGCATACCCTCGTGGATAAAAGAGCGTTTTTTAAGCTCGTAGCGAAAGGATTCTAATCTTTCGGCACTTGGGAGTTCTTTATAAAGCAGAAGATGCACGACATCTAAGAAAAGCTTATTTTCTGCAAGCCATTCAATAGGATAACCGCGATGTTTCAAAATGCCCTTTTCGCCGTCTATATAGGTAATTTGCGATTTACAGGTTGCAGTAGAGGTCAAACCTTCATCATAGCAAAACATACCTGTTTGCTTATAAAAGCTTGACATATCGACAACGCTAGGTCCTAAAGTCGCATCGTAAATGGGAAATTCGTAGCTTTTGCCATTTCTATTATCTGTTAGGGTTATGGTGTTTGACATTAATTATCCTTTCATTTTAATTTATCTATTATTGTAACAAATAAGCAAAATTTAGAGCTTTTTAAAAAACAATTTACAAAATATTTATTTTTATTTGAGTAAGAAAGTAACAAATTTTTAAAGCTATTTGCGAGAATTTGCAAGAATTTTAATCATACTTATTACCAAAACAGCCTCCAAAAATGCCGTTAAAATCAAAGCTGAATAAAGATTTGCCGTGATGAGTTTAGCCGAATAAGAGAGCGTAGCCGTAGCAATGAGTAGGGTTAGTGGCATAGAGTGGCTTAAAGCAAAAAGAAGCATATTTTTAAAACCCATTTTTTTATAGAAAATGAGAGCGCTTGCTATTCTTAAAATAATCATTGAAAACATCAATAAAAATGCTTGTAGCACAATTTTATAATCTAAAAGCAAGGAAAGATTAAAGGTTGTGCCGATGTAAAGGAAAAAAATAGGGATTAAAAAACCATAGCCAAAGCTTGAGAGTTTATGCTCTAAGTCTTTTTTGTGATTAAAAAAAGTCGCGATGAAAGAGCCAGCGATGAAAGCTCCTAGCACGATTTCAAGTTTTGTTATCATCATAGCCACAACGATAAAGATGAAAATTGCCACGCAAAATCTTATATCTTTTTCATTTTTATCTTCCCAAGGCATTAAGAGAGTTTGAAGTTGCGGATACCACCAAAAAAGCACCTTAAGAAATTTAAAACTCAAAATACAAAGAGCTAGGAAAAGATTAAGGTAAAGCACACTTTTGACAACATCAAGTGCGCTTGTGCCTTCGTTTAAAAAAGCACCCACTAAGGTCAAAAGAACGATAGATACAACCTCCGCTAAGGTAGCAACAAGCATAGAGACATTAAGCCAGTAACACTCTTTGCCAAAATCTTTATAAAGTATAGATAAAAGTCCCACACTCATCACGGGAATAATTAAAATGAAAATATAATGTAGCCCAAAAGCCCACACCAGTAAAGAAGAAAGCGTATAAAGTAAGAGAATATAAAAAAGGCTTTTTTGTGCGATTTCTTTATCCATACTGAAAAAATTATGCAAATTTATTTCCATTCCAGCGATAAACATTAAGTAAGCAAAGCCTATATTTGCTAAAAGCTTAAAATTTTCACTTTCTCCAACAAATCCAAAATATGCTATCAAAGCCCCAAGCATAATTTCTGTCGCTGAAAGGCTAAGGCGAAGTATCTTTGCTATATGTGGCGATAAAAGCAAACAAATAGCGATAATGATGAGAATTTTAAGATCAATGAGATTTTGCGGGTTAATGACACTCGGATGCAAAAGTAAATCCCATTTCTTTTAGTTTCATAATATCACGGCTTGGCTCTTCGCCCTTTGTGGTAAGATAATCCCCAACTACGATAGCCCCAGCCCCCGCTTCAAAAATTTCATACTGCCTATTTTTAAGCACGACTTCACGCCCTCCAGCGACCATTATCACGGAATTTGGTAGGACTTTTTTGCTATCTTTAATGATTTGCAAAGCTTCATCAGCACTTAATTTTGGCACTTTCAAATTTAAATTTTCATTAGCGATGAAAAAATTAATAGGACTTGAAAAAGGCTCAAGCTCCTTTAAAGACTTTCTAAAGCTTATCCTATCTGCTTCACTCTCGCCCATACCATAAATCCCTCCACAGCAAAGCATAAGTCCCGCCTCTTTCGCATTTAAATTGGTCTCAAAACGACTTTCCCAAGTGTGTGTGGTGCAAATTTGTGGAAAAAATTCGCGTGAGCTTTCAAGATTGTGATTATAAGAGAAAATTCCAGCTTTTTTAAGCTCCTTTAATTGTTCCACACTAGCCTTTCCATTACAGGCGATTAAAAGCAAATTTGGCTCTTCTTTTTTCACAGCGTGGGCTGCCTCGCAAACATATTCTAATTTTTCATCATCAAGCCCAAGCCCCGCAGTAACAAGACAAAATCCTAAGGCTTCGTTTTTCTTAGCCATTTTAGCCTCATAAACAATTTGAGAGATTTCTTTGCGGCGATATTTTTGAATATTCGTTTTTACAAAGGCACTTTGAGTGCAGTATTTGCAGTCCTCAGGGCAATTTCCACTTGCGATATTACAAATGGCACAAAGCATAATTTGCATAATTTCTCCTTTTTGAGCGTATTGTAACAAATTTTTTTAAAGGATAATGACCTCATTTTCAAGCAAAATGCCAAATTCCTCAAGCACTCTTTTTTTTGCAAGCTCTATGAGAAAAAGTGCGTCTTCAAAGGAGGCGTTTTTTTGATTGATGAGAAAATTTGCGTGTTTTTCGCTTAATTTTGCGTCATTTTTACTAAAACCCTTAAGTCCCACTGCTTCGATTAAACGCCCAGCAAAGTCGTTTTTAGGATTTTTAAAGATAGAGCCAAAGCTAGCACCGCTTGGTTGATTAGATCTAGCAAGTTTTAAAAGCTGGTCTTTTTCGTTGTCAAAGCCATATTTTAGCTTGAATTCTGCCCAAAAAAGAGGCATTTCAAGGGGACAAAAGCGGTAAGCAAAGTCTATATCCTCGCGTTTTATTTCACCTTTTGCTGTCATAATTTTGCTTAAATTTGTGCTAATGTTGCAATCTTTAAGCCCCGCATTCATTTTTAAAAGTCCCCCAAGTTTGCCCGGGATTTTGGTTAAGAATTCAAAGCCTTTTAAATTATGCTTTTTGGCAAATTGATACATCGTGCTTGACTTGGTTGCACAGCCTATTTGAAGTGTGGTAAAATCTGCGTTTTTATCAAGAATTTTAATAAAATTAAATTCCTCACCCAAAATTCCCATTTTCTTAGGCTTATCACTTACTAAAAGATTATTTGCTCCGCCGATTATAAAGCCGTCAAATTCACCAACACTATCCAAAACTTCGACTTCAAAAGCCTGTCCTATACGCACGGAGGAGTATTTTTTAAAGTCGATAATCATTTGATAAAAGTTGGAATTTGATTGAGTATATTTGCGGTAAAATCAATCATCGTTGAGGTCATCCACGGCATTAAAAAGATGATAACGACGACGACTAAGATGATTTTAGGCACGAAAGAAAGCGTCATTTCATTAATTTGCGTGGTTGCTTGAAAGATGCTAATGATAAGTCCCGCGATAAGTCCCGCTAAAAGCATAGGCAAAGAGAGTAAAAGCGTTACCTTAAAAGTCGCTACGCCAAGTGCCACGAGAGTGCTTTCTTCCATACTTTTCCTTTATAAATTCCTAGCTTCTTCATATTCGCTAGGGATAAGATAATCGTTTGCCTTTAGGATTTTATCATAAAATTTATAATCATAACCTAGCTTAAAAAGTGTATCTAGGGCTTGAAATTGGATTTCGCTCATTGAAATAGAATTTTGATTTGCATAAAGATTAAGATAAATTCCAAGTTTAGCTTCATCGACACGGATTAAGCCCCTTTCCATAAGCATAGGTGCTAAAATACAGCGATTATGATGAGCTAAAAATACAGCCTTTGTTAAATCTTTTTCTATTTTAATGGCATCGCTTAAGGGTAGTGAGCGTCTAAGTGCCATACCACCAAGTGGTAGGGGCAGATTTTCTTTAGCAAGTTCTAGCCAAATATCCCAGATTTCTGCTTCTACGCATAAATTTTTATCAAAATCCAAAATGCTTTCGTGGATTAAAACTCCTGCATCAACTTCATCATTTAAAACAGCTTTTTCTATCTCTAAGAAATTTTTATAAATAATTCTTGCCTCTGGGTATTTAATGCGGAAAATAAGGGCATTTGTCGTGTTTGCACCACTTAGGGCGACCTTAAAATTGCGTTTTAAAATTTTACCCTTTTTCTTAATGAGTTTAGGTCCATAGCCCTCTCCAAAACTCACCGCCGTGCGTAAAAGGGCGTATTCTTTAGCGATGAGCGGATAAAGTGCAAAAGAAATTGCCGTAGCGTCAAATTCATTTTTAAGAGCGAGGTCGTTAAGCGTTTGAATATCTAGGGCTTGATGATGATATTTAAAGCTTTTTACCCAGCCAAATTCAATAGCCATATACATAAAAATATCATCAGCATCAGGAGAGTGAGCGATGTGAATTTCTTTCATAATTTTTCCTAGTATTTTCAATTATTATTTTTATTTGGTTAGAATTCTAACCATATTTTTTAAATTTTAAGGACAATTATGGACGATAATAAGAAAAAATCTTTAGACGCAGCCTTAAAAAGCCTCGATAAAGCCTTTGGAAAAGGGACGATTTTAAGGCTTGGGGATAAGGAGATTGAGCAAATTGATAGCATAGGCACGGGTTCTGTGGGGCTTGATTTAGCTTTGGGTATAGGCGGAGTGCCAAAGGGAAGAATCATTGAAATTTATGGACCTGAAAGCTCGGGTAAAACAACTCTTACCCTTCACATCATCGCAGAATGTCAAAAGGCTGGAGGCGTGTGTGCTTTTATTGATGCCGAACACGCACTTGATGTGAAGTATGCTAAAAATTTGGGCGTGGATACAGATAATCTTTATATTTCTCAACCTGATTTTGGTGAGCAAGCTTTGGAGATTGTAGAGACTATTGCTAGGAGTGGGGCTATTGATTTGATAGTTGTAGATAGTGTGGCGGCACTCACACCAAAAGCGGAGATTGATGGGGATATGGGAGACCAGCATGTTGGACTTCAAGCACGCTTAATGTCTCAGGCTTTAAGAAAGCTCACAGGTATCGTTCATAAAATGAATACTACGGTCATTTTCATCAATCAAATTCGTATGAAAATTGGTGCTATGGGCTATGGCACACCAGAAACAACAACTGGGGGCAACGCCTTGAAATTTTATGCTTCTGTGCGTCTTGATGTGCGTAAGGTGGCAACTTTAAAACAAAATGAAGAGCCTATCGGCAACCGCGTAAAGGTTAAAGTTGTGAAAAATAAAGTCGCACCGCCTTTTAGAGTGGCAGAATTTGATGTCATGTATGGAGAGGGTTTGAGTCGTGAGGGTGAGTTGATTGATTATGGGGTTAAGCTTGACATTGTCGATAAAAGTGGGGCGTGGTTTTCTTATAAAGATAAAAAACTCGGTCAAGGTAGAGAAAATTCTAAAGCGTTCTTAAAGGAAAATCCGGAACTTGCCGATGAAATCACAAAGGCAATCCAAAATTCTATGGGAATTGAGGGCGTGATGAGTGATAATAGCGAAGAGGAGGAAGAATAATGCTAGTCATCGAAGATGTAAGAGCTTTTGAGGTTTTAGATAGCAGGGGGAATCCTAGTGTTAAAGCGGAAGTGATTTTAAGCGATGGAAGTTCTGGTTCTGCCATAGTGCCAAGTGGGGCTAGCACGGGTTCTAAGGAGGCTTTGGAACTTAGAGATGGGGGAGATAGATTTGGCGGAAAGGGCGTTTTAAAGGCTGTTTCTAACATCAATGAAAATATAGCTGATGAGATTATGGGACTTGATGCTTTTAATCAAACTCAGCTTGATGAGCTTTTGCGTGAGCTTGATGGAACGAAAAATTATTCTAAACTTGGAGCAAATGCAACTTTAGGTGTTTCTATGGCAAATGCAAGAGCGGTAGCGAATTCTTTGGGTATGCCGCTTTACCGTTATTTAGGTGGTGCAAATGCAAGCGTTTTGCCTGTGCCGATGTGTAATATCATCAATGGCGGAGCACATGCAAATAATAATGTCGATTTTCAAGAATATATGATTATGCCTTATGGTTTTGTTAGTTTTAAAGAGAGCTTAAGGGCGGTTTGTGAAATTTATGCTGTTTTGAAAAAAGAGTTGGCAAATGGCGGACACCCAACTGCTTTAGGTGATGAGGGGGGCTTTGCACCAAATTTGGCAAATAATACAGAGCCTATCGAGTTTTTAATGACTTGCATTAAAAAGGCTGGGTATGAAAAGCAAATTAAAATCGCCCTAGATGTCGCAAGCACGGAATTTTATAAGGACGGCAAGTATCATTTAGAGGGTAGAAGTTTTACGAGTGAGGAACTCATTGCGCGTTATGTGGAGCTTTGTGCGAAGTATCCTATTTGTAGTATTGAGGACGGCTTGGCGGAAAATGATTTTGAGGGGTGGATTAAACTTACAAAAGAGCTGGGAAATAAAATTCAGCTTGTGGGCGATGATTTATTTGTAACAAATGAGGAAATTTTAAAAGAGGGCATTGTCAAAAAAATGGCAAATGCCATTTTGATTAAGCCTAATCAAATCGGCACACTCACGCAAACTATGCGAGCCGTGCGTTTGGCACAAAGAAATAATTATAAGTGCATTATGTCGCATCGTTCAGGCGAGAGTGAAGATGCTTTTATCGCTGATTTTGCAGTGGCTTTAAATACGGGGCAGATTAAAACAGGTGCGCCAGCAAGAGCAGATAGAACGGCTAAGTATAATAGATTGCTTGAGATTGAGCTTGAAAATGATGAGTATTTAGGAGAGGGACTCTGAGCGATTTATTAAAAGAATATGATGAAAGCACGAAGAAAAAGGGCTTTTATGCGCAAATTTTTAAAATGTGCTTTCTTTCTTTAATTGTGATTGTGGGGGCGATTTATTTTGGGAATATGCTTTTTGGGCAGTATTCTTTAGACACTATGCTTTCTTTAGAAGCGATGAAAGAGCGGTTAAATAAGCAAATTTTGTTGCTCAAAGAGCAAAATGCCAAGGCACAAAAAGAATATTTTGAATTACAAGGACTTGACCCTGATGAAAAAAAATAGGTGGATTTTATTTTTTTTGATTTTTAGTTTTGCTTACGCAAATGATAATCCCTTTAGCGGTGAGCAAAATGTTAGCATCATTACTCCATCATCTTTTACGAGAAGTGATGTAAAATTTAATTCTAATGCGAGAATTTTAAAAAGTGTTAGTTTTAATTATATCAATTTAGATGGCACGGAAGAAACTCTCGTGCTAGATGTAAATAAAAGCATAGACTGGCACGATACCTATACCATAGTGCGTTCTAAAAGTCCCGAACCATCTAAAATTCTAGATGTTTCTGTAACGATACCAAGCAAGGGTAATGCGGACTCAAATCTTTCTATTGATGTGGAGCTCCCACTTCAAAGTGGAAGCATAGATAAGCTTTTAACTTATAGCGTTTATAAAAATAAAATTCGTCTTAATACAAATGACGAGCTGGTGTCTGATTTTTCTATAGGTAATCCTAGCAAAATTGTGATGGATTTTAAGTCAAATATTATCAGTCCTAGTAAGGTTGTGAGGATAAAAAATTCCTTTTTTAAAAGGCTAGATTTTGGCTCTCATAAGGGTTATTATCGTTTGGTATTATACTTAGATGGCAAGTATAATTATAAGATAGAAAAAGATGCGAGTGGTTATACAATTTTTGTTTTGTAGATTTTTTATTTTTATCTTTTTGATAAATTTTGCTTTAGCTGATGAGCTGTTATTGCTAAATCGATTTGAATCAAAAGATTTTAAAGACGCAAATCTAAGCGAATATTTAATGAGTGAAAAGCTTGATGGAGTGCGAGGAATTTGGGATGGAAAAGGCTTTAAGAGTCGAAAAAATTATCCTATAAAAAGTCCTGAATTTTTTAGGGCAAATTTTCCTTCTTTTATGCTTGATGGAGAACTTTATTTGGGTAAAAATTCTTTTGATAAAATTTCTGCTTTGATTCGTAAAGATGATGAAAAGAACGCTCTTTGGAGAGACATTACCTATAATGTTTTTGATGTGCCAAAAGCTTGTGAAGAATTTAAGCTTAGTCCTTGCTCTCTTAAAAATAGACTAAGTGTTTTAGAAAAATATTTAGAGAAATATCCAAATTCCCATATTAAAATTATCCCTCATTTTGAAATTCAAAGTCAAGAACACTTAGAAAAATTTTATCAAAAGGTGCTAAAAGAGGGTGGAGAGGGACTTGTGATTAGGAAAAATAATGCTCCCTACGAAAAAGGACGCACTAATAACGCTCTAAAACTTAAACCTTACGAAGATGCAGAATGTAAAGTTGTAGGATATACGCAGGGAAGAGGTAAATTTGAGGGTATGGTAGGGGCTTTGCAATGTCAAATGCCAAATGGTAAGATTATCAAAATCGGCTCAGGTTTGAAAGATAAAGATAGAGCAAATCCTCCGCAAATAAATGCCATTATCACTTATAAATTTAGTGGATATACTAAAAATAATTTGCCGCGTTTTCCTGTATTTTTACGCCTTAAAGAGCCTCCGTCCTTACAATAAGACTTTGAGGAAGTTTAAAAAAGCGAATTAATTCTTCTTCTTTTTCACGCATTTCGCCCTTATCTTTTTCGTGGTCAAAGCCTAGTAAATGAAGCATAGCGTGGATAAAAAGTAGGGAAATTTCATCTTCTAAGCTATGTTGAAATTCTTTAGCTTTCTTCTGTGCTAGAGCTTTGTTAATAACTATGCTGCCAAGTGGGAGAGTCTTATTGACGGCTTGTAGGGGAAAGGACAATACATCTGTGCTTTTATTTTTATTTCTATATTTTAAATTTAATTCTCTCATCTCCTCATCTTCTACAAAGATAAGTTCGACATCTTTAGGACTTAAAGTCTTAGCTATATTATCTAAAAATTTACAATCTTCTTCGCAAAGTATCATCAAATCCCCTAGTTTATATGCTTACAAAGCTCTCAAATTAAAGATTTTTAAGCATAGTTTCATAAGCTTTTTGAGTGCCCGGACGCACCTTAGTCATTAAGCTTACGATGATAATCACAAAACTAGCACACACAAAGCCCGGCACAATTTCATAAAGTGGAAAGCCCAAAATTCCTGCTAAATAATTTTTCCAAGCCACAACCACAACAGCACCCGTAACCATACCTGCAATTGCACCCATACGCGTCATCTTACTCCAAAAGAGTGAAAAGAGCATCACGGAGCCAAAGCTAGCACCAAAGCCAGCCCACGCATAAGCGACTATGCTTAAGACACTTGAATTTTTATCTGTTGAGATTAAAAAGGCAATCAAAGCTACCAATAAAACGCCTATTCTGCCCAGTCTCATTACCATTTGTGAGCTTGCGTCTTGTTTGAAAATACGGCGGTAAAAATCCTCTGCTAAAGTCGAGCTTGAAACAAGAAGTTGCGAACTAGCCGTGCTCATTATTGCCGCTAAGATAGCTGAAAGTAAAATTCCAGCAATCCAAGGATTAAAGAGAAGCTGACTCATCACAATAAAAATTTTTTCTGGATCTTGCAAAGAGAGATTAAATTTATACACATAAGCAATGCCTAAAATTCCTATAAAACAAGCCCCGATAAGCGAAATCACCATCCAAGAAATCCCCACAATCGTGGCAGTTGGAATTTCTTTTGTTGAGCGTATAGACATAAAACGCACCAAAATATGCGGTTGTCCAAAATAGCCTAGTCCCCACGCAAGAGCCGATATAATGGTAAGCAATGACACGCCCTCACCCATAGATAAATTTTGAGGTTTGATTTCTTGGACGATGTTTATGGCAGCTTCATAACCTCCTAAATTTGAAAGCATTACCAAAGGCACGATGATTAAAGCACTCATCATTAAAAGTCCTTGAATCATATCCGTCCAGCATACTGCCTTATAACCACCTAAAAATGTATAAATTACGATGATAATAGTCCCTGTGGTAAGGGCGTGAGTATAGTCAATCCCAAATGTGCTTTCAAAAAGCTTCGCCCCACCTACAAGCCCAGAAGAAACATAAAAAGTAAAAAATACCAAAATCACAATGGCACAAACTATGCGTAAAATGTGCTTATCATCATCAAAACGCGTTTCAAAATAATCAGGGATTGTAATGCTATTTGCAATCACGCTTGTATAAATTCTAAGTCTTTTAGCGACAAAAACCCAGTTTAAAAACGCCCCTATACTAAGACCTATGGCGATATAGCTTTCTACAAAACCACTCACATATAAAGCGCCTGGTAAGCCCATCAAAAGCCAACCGCTCATATCACTAGCCCCAGCTGATAGGGCTGAAACCACGGGACCTAGTGAGCGACCACCTAAAAAGTAGTCTTCTGTATTTTTATTTTTCCTATAAAAATAAAAACCGATAAATAGCATTAAAGCAGAATAAGCGATAAAGGTAATAGCAATTTCTGTGTTAATTTTTACAACCTCCATTTGTTTCTCCTTATTGTAAATTTTTTAAGGCACGAATACCTAAATTTCCATAGCGATGATACGAAATGCTTAAAGCTTTTTCATTGTAGTAGAATAAAAGCTCAAAACGCCCATTTAACAAGGGCTTATCACGGATAATGATTTTAGCTTCTTTTGTAGCAGCTTGGTAGAGAGGGCTATTTTTATCCGCCTTAGCGTGATAACGAATGCGTTCGAATTTTGAAATTTTAGCGATAAATTGCTCCTCATTTTCTTCCACAAAATCTACTCCCAAATCGACTGCCTTGCAGATTTTCTTAAGTTCTGTGATTATAGAGCTTTGTGTAGTGTTATAGCTTACAAGAGGGCTTAAACTTAGCGTATGGCATCCTATGATTACGCCTAGAATATCTTGTAAATTATCTTCATCACACACCCTAAAAGCTAAATTTTTGATTTTAGTGTAAGAAAAAAGATTATCTTCACCGCGGATTTTTACATAATCCCTCGCCACGCTAAATTCGTGCTTATGATGATAAGCGTAAGATTGTGCCATAAGGGCGGCATTTGCTAGGGTAGCTTGTGTGCTTTCATCACTTGCTTTGCTTAGTTTTTCTAATGCACTTGCTAAGGGACTATTAAGTAAATTTGTATCAGTTCTTGCCTCTATGTCCATAAATTGCGTGATGTAGTTATAAATCCCTACCTTTCTCCCAAAGCCTATGGCGGATTTTTTCACCCCACCAAAGGGCTGCCTTAGCACGATAGCCCCAGTTGTGGGCTTGTTGATATAGATATTCCCCGCTTCAATATGTGTATGAAAATACTCCCACTCTCTTTCATCTAAGCTTTCAAATCCAGCTGTAAGCCCATATCCTGTGGAATTAACGATTGCAATGGCTTCTTTTAGATCTCTTGCTCTCATCACACTCAAAAGCGGTGCGAAAAGCTCATTCATATGCGTGAAAGCTCCTTTTTTGACGCCATATTTTATGCCCGGAGTCATTAGATGTGGATTATCATTGATAAATTGCGGTTTTAATGCCCACTCTTCTCCTGCTTCTAGCTCATTGATAGCCTTTAAAAGCTTTTTGCTTGGCTTATCACACAATGCCCCGAGTTTATTTTTTAGCACAAAAGAGCTTCCTACTGCTAGAGATTGTGCCGCATCGACAAGAGCTTTTTTAAACTCCTTATCTTTATAAACCTCATCTTCTAGCACAAGCAAAGAAGTCGCTGAGCATTTTTGCCCAGAATTTGAAAAGGCAGAGTGGATAATGTTTTTGACCGCACTATCTCTATCGGCAAATTTGGACACTATGGTCGCGTTTTTGCCCCCTGTTTCTGCGCTTAAGAGTAGTGTTGGATTTGCTTGCAGCATTGCGTAGGCAGTCTCTTCACCACCTGTGAGTATGGAAAATTTCACCGCTTCATCGCTTAAAAGATGAGTAGATATATCACTACCTTTAGCAGGGAGAAAGATTAGGGCATCTTTTGGAATCCCAGCGTCCCAAAAGCATTGACAAAGCATAAAGCCTGTAAGAGTGGAGAGCGATGAAGGCTTATAGATGACGACATTGCCCGCAGCCAAAGGGGCAGCTATAGTGCCAGCAGAAATGCCCACAGGGAAATTCCAAGGAGCTATGGTAACACCTATGCCTTTTGGCTTAAAGGTGGTATTTGGATTTTGCTTTTGTAGCGTTTCTAAAGAGTGTGGGTAAAACTCTATAAAATCAATCGCTTCGCTTACTTCAGGATCGATTTCTAAAAAGGTTTTACCCGTTTCAAGTGCTGCAAGCCCTATCAAATCACCCCTTCGCTCGCGCATAAGCTTGGCGACTTTAGATAAAGTGCTATAAAGCTCATCGCTACTTTTTTGAGTGAAATTTGAATTTTTCGCCACCTGCAAGGCTTGTTTTATTTCCTTTTCGCCAGCTAAATAAACCTTGCCTATAGGGCGATGTGCAACTTTGTCTTTGACTTCTAAAGTGTTTAAATGTGCCCGTGTAAAATCAAGCTCCCCAGCCACAGGATAGGCATCATAATCTTGTAGATTTTCATATTTTGCCTTGATATTTTGCGCCCATAGTCTATTTTGCGGCAAGATAAAATCCGTATCACTCTCATTGGTAAAAGTTTTTGTTTCATAGGAGCTAGCAGCTTTAGAAATTTGGCTTCTATCCTGTTTTCTATGTGTGGAATTATCAAGTGTTTTAATGCCTTCAAGCGCGTGTAAAAATAGCTCCTTTTGCTCCTGCCACTCTTTAGAGCCGACTTTTAGATTGAAAAAATAGCGCATAAAATTATCTTCGCTTGTGTTTTCATCAAGACGGCGCACAAGATAAGCAATGGCATTATTAAAATGCGCTTCATCACACACAGGCGCGTAAAGGATTAAATCGTGCATTTGTGAAAGCTCATAAGAGCATTGCAAACTCATACCCTCAAGCATTTCAAAGGTAAAGCTCTCACCCGCCCCAGCTTCGTTAATGCGCGTGTAAGCATAAGCGATTTCAAAAATATTGTGGCTTGCTATGCCAATGTTTATGTATTTGTAGTTTTCATCTTCTAGCACTAAATCTAGCATTTTATTATAATTGCTATCGGTGTCGATTTTACGCGAGAAGGTCGGCAGCTCCCAACCTTTTTGACTAGCGATCGTTTCTTCACTCTCCATATTTGCACCTTTTACAAAGCGGATTTTAATGGGCTGCATACCTTTCAAAACCCTTTCTTTTGAAAAGGTTAAAAGCTTTTTGAGATATTCATAAGAGTCAGGAATATAAGCTTGCAAGACAATGCCCGCTTTAATGTCAAATTTGCTCACACTCTCCATAAAGGCTGCCACGGTAAGCTCTAAATCCCTAAACTCCTCCATATCCAAATTGATAAATTTACTTACACCTTGTCTTTTTTGCTCCTCTAAGGCTAGGGCGTAGAGCTTATCAAGTCTTTTGACAACTTCTTCTTTAGAATAATCAAAGTCAATGATATTGATTTGAGAAAAAATTGTAGTGATTTTGATAGAAATATAAGTGATATAGCTTGATTTAAGGGCTTCTTCATATTTTTGCATACGATACTGGCTCTCCGCTTCACCCAAAACTTCTTCGCCGATGAGATTAACATTAAGCGTGATATTATGCTCCATTTTGCGTTTGGCGATGTGGGGGGCTAGGGAGCTTTCGCTAGAATCTAAAACCATAGCCTTTGTATCATCTCTTAAATGCGAAACAAAAAACGGCACACTAAGATTAGGAGCAAGCCTGCCAAAGTTTAAAAAGCTAAAAAGCAAAAACTTCTCAAAAGGTGAGAAAAAGTCTGCTATGCCAAATTTATTAAGCGTATGCCCTATAAGCTCAAAACTCGCTTTTTTATCTTTACAGCGAAAAGAGCGGTCAAGTAGCTCTATGAGCATTACCTTATTGTTAGGATTATTAAGAAGCTTTTGCATTTTAGCGTGGAATCTCCGCTCGGTAGCGGAGAGATTGTGCTCGATTTTATTTTGTAGCTCTTCTGCTAGGGCGATGGATTTTTGTATCATTTTGTAAAGTCCTTTTGCGAAATTTTTCTAAATGATACAATTAAAGATTAAATTCGTATTTTTTTATTTTGTGTTTTGTGTTTAAAATTTGATAATTTTGTATATTTTAGTAACATTTATTTGCATAAATGTATCAGTATCTTAAATTATTTAGAGAAATAAAACGATAAAAATGCCGTTTGGTAGCTAGATTTAGTCCTTGAACCCATAATATTGAAGGATATTGTGCCTATAATAAATCCGCATTTGTTAATAAAATTTTTCTTACATTTACCCCAGTCTTAATGTTGTGTGGTTTTTTTGATACAAAATGAGAAAATTTAATTTTATTTTTTTAAATCAGCTTAATTGTTTATCGTTTAAGGACTTTAAACTCACGCCTTTATATCCACACTTTTTGGAGTGTTTTTAGAAAGAATTTTGCTAAATTCTCCTGTTTTATCATCACTAAATTTAATCCCAAAAAGAAGTTCTAATTCTTCACTTTTACCAAATTTATTTTCTAATAATTTTTTTAAAAGTTCATTTTTTGCATTATCATCTTTATAAGTTTCTTTGTTTTGACTTTCGCTTTGTATGGGAGTGCGGGGATTTTTTGTTTGTTGGGGTTGTGAGAGTTGCATTTCTTTTTCGATATCCCTTTGGCTTTGCTCGGCGATTTCGCTTAATCTAGAATCGTGTTTTGATTGAAGTTCTAGCCATCTTTGCTTAAATTCTTCTATATCCATACTAGTATGGTAAATGCTAATGTATTCTCTTTGCAAATCTTCATCAAGCCAATGCATCGAAGCTTTATTTTTCTCTTTAAAGTCATCAATAGCCCAAATTTCTTCTTGGCTCATTTCCCCTTTTAAAATTTTATCTTGTATAGAACCTTCAAGTATGGGAATTGCTTTTGTAAGCTCATCGTAATAATCTTTATAGCTTTTAAGAAGCTTGTCTAAATTTGCGACATTATGATTGTTTTGTTGCGAATTTTGTAACAAATTTTCATTACTCGATATTTTATTACCCACAATGCTTATACCAAAGATATTTAAGCTATTATTAATATTCATCTTCTATTCCTAAAAGTCCAACCACCTAGAGCGTTTTCCATTTGCTCCTTATAATTTTTAGCTAATTCTTTAATAATAATGTTATGATTTAAAACCATACTAGAATTGACCCTATAAACTGTATTTGAAGAATAATTATAAACAACAACACCATAAGTAAAAAGCACATAAGGTTTTCCTAGATTTGAAGTTTTAATTTGTCTCTTAACGGTATAACCCAAAGCATTTAAAACCGGGTCTCCAGCAACTTGCATATATTCTTGTAATTTTGCACTGCTTGGAGCATTACAATAGGCAACTCCTATGCCACATAAGCCACTTTTAGATGGGACATAATTGCCATTTTTATCATATTTAATTTCACTTCCATCACGACTGCCAAAATGAACACCGGCATCATGTGCATTTATTGTTGTAACGGCTAACATTCCAATTTCATTATTTGAAAGTTTAATAGGAACGGTTAGATACCCTCCCCTAACCTCTTTCATCTCATCAAGGCTAAGAATTTTTACTCCTACGCTGTTATCACTCACCGCATCATTACTTAGCTTAGCAAGAAGATCATTTGCAAAAGCAAAATTTACTAGTAAAGCACTTAAAGCTATGATATTTAATAATCTTTTCATCACTATCCTTTTGTATAAGCTATATCGATTATTTTAATAAAAATTAAATAACTTTAAGCCTTTATATCCACACTTTTTGGAGTGTTTTTAGAAAGAATTTTGCTAAATTCTCCTGTTTTATCATCACTAAATTTAATCCCAAAAAGAAGTTCTAATTCTTCACTTTTACCAAATTTATTTTCTAATAATTTTTTTAAAAGTTCATTTTTTGCATTGTCATCTTTATAGGTTTCTTTGTTTTGACTTTCGCTTTGTATGGGGGTGCGGGGATTTTTTGTTTGCGGGAGTTGTGAGAGTTGTTGAATTTGTTGCGTTTGGTTAATTTCTTGATTGAAATTCATTTCATATTTTTTTTGCAATTCAAGAAAAGCACTTTTAAATTCATCTATACTTTTACTTGTATGAAAAATTCTAATATAAGCTTCATCATAGCTTACCCCATCAACAAACATTTGATGAGGAATTTTTTCATTTTCTTCTATCCATTTAAATAGACTATTTTTCTCAGTTTCTGACAATTCATTTTTTCTAAGCTTATCTTCTATTGAACCCTCAACTAGTCCTATTTTATCGCTAAATTCCTTAGAGCTTATGTATAAATCTATAAAGCTATTAGCCAACCTTTCTCTATCTTCTTTTTTTGGAAGTTCTTCGTGTTTTGCATTTTGGATAGCTTCGTCTTTAAATTTTAAAAGTGTTTCTAGCGGATTTGCTCCAAAATATTTATTAAAACTACTTATAAGAAATATCATCATCTTAATGTTCTAAACTTTTACATCAATTGACATAATGCTATGAGTTTGATATCCGTGTCTAAGCTCGTAGCGTTTTTTAGTCTCGAGGTATTTTTCCTTAAATTCATTAATGCTCATTGTTGAATTAAATAGGGAATTAAATTCGCTCTCATATAACATAAAAAGCCCTTTTCCTCCAAAATCAAATCCCCCAATTTTATAATCCGTCTCAATAAACTTTTTTAAATCCTCCACCTCTTTTTTGCTTATGCTTTTATCGTATCCCCATAATTTCCCTAAAATAGTTGTCTCGCCATTTTTGGCATATCCCAAATTTGGTATGCCTGCAAGGTCCATAAATTTAGCCTGTTGCTTATTATTTGTTTTCATCATAGCTGACAAATTTAAATGATTTAAAGCCCCTATTGTCATCTTAATCCTCCCAAAGCATTCTCTAAACGATCTTTATAATTTCTTTTTAATTCATTAATAATTACATTATTGTTTAGCGTAGCACTATTTGTTACATTGCGTATGCTTCCATCAAAACGATTAACAGCAACAACTCCATAAGAAAAATAAACAAATTTTCCAGCCCTATTAAAACCTATATTTCTTTTTACGCTAAAACCTAAGGCCGTATAAAGGGGATTTGAACCATCTAAGGCTTGAGTAAATTCTTGTAATCTTTTTTGACTTTGCCATAAATGTTTTTTGGTCGCACTATTGGAATAACATTGCGTAGAACCCATTTGACACAATCCTCTATCATTTTTCATAGTTTGCTCAAGATCAATTTGGCCATTTTTTATTTCCCAACCCAATTCATTTTCAAAATCTGGAACTGCTAAAGCGGCCAATTCGTTTTGAGAAATTCTTATGATAGTTACGGCATACCCACCCCTAACCTCTTTCATCTCATCAAGGCTAAGAATTTTTACTCCTACGCTGTTATCACTCACCGCATCATTACTTAGCTTAGCAAGAAGATCATTTGCAAAAGCAAAATTTACTAGTAAAGCACTTAAAGCTATGATATTTAATAATCTTTTCATCACTATCCTTTTGTATAAGCTATATCGATTATTTTAATAAAAATTAAATAACTTTAAGCCTTTATATCCACACTTTTTGGAGTGTTTTTAGAAAGAATTTTGCTAAATTCTCCTGTTTTATCATCACTAAATTTAATCCCAAAAAGAAGTTCTAATTCTTCACTTTTACCAAATTTATTTTCTAATAATTTTTTTAAAAGTTCATTTTTTGCATTATCATCTTTATAGGTTTCTTTGTTTTGACTTTCGCTTTGTATGGGGGTTTTTTTCGATGGAATTTCACTTGAGACATTTTGCTCGTTTAATAAAACTTGAGATTTTTTAGAAAAAGCAAGTTGCTTAAAATCCTCTATGCTTAAATTTTGTCTCAATATTCCAAAAAATAGCTCACTTGGGTCAAAATATTCACTATATTCATTAAGGAATTTCCACAAATTATCCACTTCGCTTTTGTCTATATTTTTATCCAAACCTTGCAATTTACCAAATAAATTAGTCTCCCCCTCTGCAATATAATGGTCGATTTTTTGATTTGACATAAAAGCCATAAAAAGTCCTGATGTGGAAATATTGCCATTTTCATCAATGTAAGCCTTTTGATTTATATCGTATGGAAGATAAGAAAATAAATTCTCACTCAATGCTTTTGTGTCTAAGCTAAAAAAAGTCGTTGTTAAAATGGTATTATTTTTTGGGCTGTAATTTTCATAAACATTATGAAGAAAATTTTCATATTCTTTTTTGTCAAAAGAATAAATTTTTGTTATATTAAGAGAATTTTTATCAAATTCAAAAGCTTGAGGGATATGATTTAAATCTAAGGGACTAAATTGCTCTTTAGAGCCGTCTATAAGCTCGGAAAAAAGTTTATAAGCGTTTTGTATAGTCTGCTTTAAATCGAGTTTTGAAAAATGTGTGCTGTTTTGATATGTTAAAAAATTTTCTATACTTTTTGAGTGGATCTTGTAAGATAGAGGCAAATTCATCGCCCTATTGAAATCACTCGTAAAAAAGCCCTCTTGGTCTATTTTATAGCCCAAAAATTCGTTATGGGATTTTTCGCGTTCAAATTTTGGAATTGACGCATAAATCCCATTGTTGATATTTGCGTAGTTGTTTAAATTTAAGGTCATTTTACTATCTTAAGCCACCAAGTCTTCTTTCAAAGTCTTCTTTATAAGCTCTGCTTAATTCTTTTATAACTAAATTATTATTTAGTGCGGAATTCATATTGACCCTATGAACACCATTTTTATCAACCATAGCAACACCATAAGTGAAATATACAAAACTTCCATTTTTAGAATAGCCTATATTTCTTTTAACTGTGTAGCCCACTAAGACATTTCTTAAAGTATCATCATTGGTGACTCTGTAAATTGCGACTGCTTGACCATAAGTTGTAGTTTGATCTGGAATTGCTAAAGCAAGATATTCATTTTCAGCTATAAGAAAAGCACTTGTTCTATACCCACCCCTAACCTCTTTCATCTCATCAAGGCTAAGAATTTTTACTCCTACGCTGTTATCACTTACTACATTACTTAGCTTAGCAAGAAGATCATTTGCAAAAGCAAAATTTGCCAGTAAAGCACCTAAGGCTATAACGCTAAATAGTTTTTGAAACATTTTAAACTCTTTTTATTTAAGATATATTTGGGTTTATTTTATCATTTAAAAATAGTGAAGTCAAATTTATAAGATATAAAATGTCATTATTTAAAAATTTGGAACACTCCTTGCTTGATTATCCTTTATGCAATATTTTAAAAAGGACAAATAATGAGAAAAATGATTTTCATTTTGGCGATTTTAAATGCTTGGCTTTTTGCTAGCGATGAATTAAATATCGATAGTTTGTTTAAAAAACAAATAGGTTTAAGAAGCATTACAAGCTTATCTTTACTTAGCACAGGTAATGCAAATTCCTATCTGCTTTATCCTAATATCAGCATAGGGGGTGATCCTACCATTTGGAACGATACAAAGCAAGTTTTTTTAACGCAAACTTTCATTTATACTTTGCATCCTAAATTTGACCTATTGATTTCAGGTGGAGGAAGTTACGCAAGGCAGGAATATACAAATTTTTTTACCAATGAATACTCTCATAAAAATCGCATAGGATTTGATAATCTATGGCTAGGATTTATTTATACGGGGGAAAGTTTTGCTGACTTTATCCCGCAAATCACCTTTCAAACAGCACTCGTTCAAAGAGAAAAAGCTATCAATAATACTAAAAATTTTTATCTAAAATCCCAAAATTTGCAAGTGAGTTTAAGAGGATATAGTGATCCTGTTGTATATAGCATTTATAGCGGCTTTGGATACAATCAAGCGAGGAAATTTAAAACCCTTAAAATAGAATATGGACACGGCATTTATGTAGGTGGGGATTTATCTGTCGTTTTAAGTCCTAAAATTACCTTAGATTTAGGAGCGGAGCAAAGATTTCAAACCGAACAAAAAATTAATGGTTATCAAAATTCTGAGGTGCGTTCTATCCCGACTTTTAGTTTAGGTTCAACTTATAGCATTAATGCAGATACCGCTGTATCGGTTAATGCTAATTTCGGCGGTAGTTCGGCTGCTCCCGATAGCGTATTTGGCTTAAGTTTATGGAAAAAGTTTTAAAAAAATTTATTATTATATTTTTTATACCCTTAGCGTTGTGGGCGGAATTTGTAGTCAAGTCTTATCAAGAGCTTAAAAACGAAAGGGTGATAAGGCAAAATTATGAAGAATCTTGCGGAGCGGCTTCTTTAGCTACCTTGCTTAATCTCATCGATGATAAAAAATTAAGCGAATTAGAGCTTTTGCAAGTGATGAGCAAAAAAGAGCTTTATACGGATATGGTAAGCTTTGCGGATTTAAATGAAGCGGTTGAAAAGCTAGGCTATGAAAGTAAAGCATATAAAATCGATAAGCAAATTTTAGAAAAACTTGTCAATGTCCCTATGCTTGTGAAGATTGAAGATGACCCACGCTTTCCGCATTTTGTGGTGATTATCAATCATAAAGGTAATTATTTACAAGTGCTTGACCCAAGTCATGGAGAATATATAAGCTCCAAAAGAGAATTTTATAGCATTTGGGATAGGTATGATAAGGGCGGATATGCTTTGATGATTGTTCCTAAAAAGACTTTAAAAACTTTTAAGCTTAATTTGCCAAATAAAATAAATTACGAATTTGACTTCAATTTTTTTAAATGATAGAATAAGTCTAAATACATCTTAAATAAAAAGAGTTTAAAATGTTTCAAAAACTATTTAGCATTGTAGCTTTAAGTGCTTTATTAGCAAATTTTGCTTTTGCAAATGATCTTCTTGCTAAGCTAAGTAATGGTGTAGTAAGTGATAACAGCGTAGGAGTAAAAATTCTTAGCCTTGATGAGATGAAAGAGGTTAGGGGTGGTGCGTTTCAATATGTCGGTAACTGTTTAAGTGGGACAAATTCTTGCTTAAGTCTTGCCGTAAGTCAAACTATAACAGGAACTCATTATAGGGATTTTAAAGCTATTCTTACAAATGAAGAGCCTCATAGCACAAATTATCATATAGGGTTTGTCGCTCAAAAAAATTGGTCTATATCTAGCCTTGGAAAACCTTATAGTTTTCTTACATACTCTGCCATCGTTTTCGATAGAGCTTCGGGGACAATGTATAAACAAAGCAATCAAGTATTAAATAATAATGGAATTGTTAGGGAGCTTAGTTATAGATACAAAAATCAATTTGATAGCCATTTAGGCGGATTATCAAGATAAAGATACTCTTTAAAAAGCCGATTTGTAACCAAGATAAATCGGCAAGGAGCAAATTTATGATAAATGCATCTTATATAAATAATCCTTATAAAAACGGCTATTCTATCCAAAAATCAAATCAAAGTCAGGCGATGGATAAAGAGAGCTTTTTTACAAATGATTTTAATGAAGCAGCTAAAATTCCAAAAGATTATAAAATTGACGCAACACAAATGCAAACACTAGTTAAAAATCTTTCTCAAAATAAAAATTTTGACACTATCAATTTGATTAAAACACTTGAAAACACTTACAAAGTGTTTTCTAACTTAATGCAATTTTCTAAAAATGAACTTCCACTAGGTTTTGAAATGGATAAAAATAGTTTTGAAATTTTAAAAATTTATGACAATGCACAAGATTTAGAAAATAATTTTTTAAATGAAAATAATTCTTATAAAGGAAGCAAAGTGGTCATAAATTTGAAAGATTTAAACTCAAAGGATAAATCTTTTATGAATTTTGCAAATGTAGTTTTTAATCAATTTGGTGGTGGTTATCTCATTGAGGGACAAAGCAATATAGGCGGTAAGTTAATGGGATTTGATAAAAATATGGATAAAAATCAAATCCAAGATTTAAATGACTTTATAAAAAATAATTCTTTTATAGCTAACGGCTCAATGGAAAAGCTTATGGAAGCACTCGATTTGTTTAGTAGCAATTTAAGCATAGAAGAATTTAAACAAAAATGGCTAAATTTAACAACAAATTTAGAGCCAAGCAATAAAACCATAGAGCAAATTGCAAGAGAAGATCTTAAGGCTAAAGAGGAGCAAAAACCTCGCACCCCCATACAAAGCGAAAGTCAAAACAAAGAAACCTATAAAGATGACAATGCAAAAAATGAACTTTTAAAAAAATTATTAGAAAATAAATTTGGTAAAAGTGAAGAATTAGAACTTCTTTTTGGGATTAAATTTAGTGATGATAAAACAGGAGAATTTAGCAAAATTCTTTCTAAAACTAAAAAGAGTGTAGATATTAAAGCGTGAAGATAAAAAGGAGTTTAAAATGTTTCAAAAACTATTTAGCATTGTAGCTTTAAGTGCTTTATTAGCAAATTTTGCTTTTGCAAATGATCTTCTTGCTAAGCTAAGTAATGGTGTGGTGAGTGATAACAGCGTAGAAGTAAAAATTCTTAGCCTTGATGAGATGAAAGAGGTTAGGGGAGGGTATTATATATTAAACACTAAATTTAATCAAGATAAATTAAATCTTACTTCCGAATTTTATCTTGTAGCAAATTTTCATCCGGGAGAGGTTGATTATATTAAAAATTATATTTTTAAAGACCCAAATGCTAAAAAAGGTTTATGCGGACTTAATGTAGTAAGTTGCTCAAATCCTAGCGAAAGAAGACTTATAGATTATCTTGACATCACAAATCAATCTTATATTTTTTCTCCTACATTTATAGTAAAAAGACAGATTAAAAGAACTCATTTGGGACAACCCTATGTTCTTTTTTCATATCAAGTTGGCGTAATGGATACAAACGGACAATATTATAAATTTGATCCTACAACTTCTAGTAGATTACTAAAATATAATATGATTATCAAAGAAATGGCTCAAAAATATAAATCTCAAATTGAAAGTGCAATGGGAGGATATAATGCAAATGTTATGTAAATTAATTTTAATAACATTATAAAAGGATATTAGGAACAAAATAGTGATAAATTTTACAAATTCCTATTTAAGCGTTAATTTTACCAATTTAAATTCTCAAGATAGAGTTAATTTAAAAAACATAAGAACAACCGACTTACCCAGCGATAAAACTCAAGCGGTAGATAAAATTTTAGGCTATGGCGTGGATAAAGAGGGTTTTTTTACAAGTGATTTTAATGAAGCAGCTAAAATTCCAAAAGATTATAGAATTAATGCAAATTTTATAAAAGCTCTCAATGAAACTTTAACAACGGCAGAACTTACCACCGAAGCTTTGTATGATTATATCAATTGGGCAAAAGAATTTGGTAATTTTTATAAAGAAAATTTGCAAACCCTTGATAAATTTGGAGAGAATTTTGATAGGGAACAAATTGAAAAAAAATTTAATGTTTCCCTTAAGGATAATTTTACCAAAAGCGATGTTTTGCTTAGTCTTTTTATAAATATCAATACAATCAAATTTAAAGAAGGCAAAAGCACTCTTTTTGGTAAAACTTATGGATTTGATAGTGCTATAAATGAAAAAGAAATGAAAGAATTTTATGCTTTTATGCAAAAAAATCAAATCAAAGACCCAAATAAAATAGAAAAATCCTCTTTTAAAAATATACTTTCTGATGAGTGGATGGGAGTTGATAGGGAAAGAAGCAAATTGCAAACTTATGTTTCTTATGCTATAAATTTTCATTTAGATCATTCTATTGTAAATAAAGCTAAAGATTTTAAAGATGAGTTTGACAAACTCTTACGCAAAAATTTAAATTTGGAAGAATTTAAAGCTCAATATTTAGATTTTAAAAAAAGACACGATGAATTTTTAAAAGATTTTGAAATGGCTATGGGTAATCATTTATTAATTAAACCCATTGAAAAAAATAATTTCGCCCCCATACAAAGCGAAAGTCAAAACAAAGAAACCTATAAAGATGACAATGCAAAAAATGAACTTTTAAAAAAATTATTAGAAAATAAATTTGGTAAAAGTGAAGAATTAGAACTTCTTTTTGGGATTAAATTTAGTGATGATAAAACAGGAGAATTTAGCAAAATTCTTTCTAAAAACACTCCAAAAAGTGTGGATATAAAGGCGTGAGTTTAGTTTTTAATAAGCTCAAGTTCTTTTTGTTTTTTGCTTTCACAAAGAGCGATAATGGCAGCGTTTATGCCCTCATCTTGCAGAGCTTTAAGCAAAGCGTTGGCATTTTTTTCATCAAGGGCTATTAAGAGTCCGCCAGAAGTTTCAGGACTACAAAATAAAAGAGTATTTTCTTGCAAATGCGGATAGCTTTTTTTCATAAATTCATAGTTTTGATAAGCTCCAGCCGGAATCAAGCCCATTTCAAAATACTCCCTCACACCCTTTAATAAAGGCAGAGAATTTTCAAAAATGCGTATGGAAATTTGCGGATTAAGCATTTCTTTTAAGTGTCCTAAAAGCCCAAAACCCGTTACATCACTCATAGCACTAGCCTCAAATTTCACAGCCAAGCGACTCGCCTTTAGATTAAGAGTAAGCATACTTTCAAGCATAGAATTTAAATGCGTTTTTTCTAAAAGTCCTCCTTTTAAAGCCGTGCTTAAAATCCCCACACCTAAAGGCTTGGTTAAAATGATAACATCGCCTATTTGAGCTGTGTTATTAGCGATAAATTTTTTAGGATACACTTTGCCTGTTACACTTAGTCCAAAAAACAGCTCCGCACTTTCTATAGTATGCCCACCAACGATTAAACCGCCAGCTTCTTGCACCTTATCATTTGCCCCGGCTAAAATTTCACCCAAAAGCTCTAAAGTGTGATTTTTATTATCAAAACCCACGATATTTAGGGCGTTTATCACTTCTGCTCCCATAGCAAAAACATCGCTTAAGGCATTTGCCGCCGCAATCGCACCAAAATGATAAGCACTATCGACCACAGGCGTGATAAAATCAAGCGTTTGCACGAGGGCTAAATTTTCATCGATTTGATACACACTTGCATCTTCATTGTTACCGATACCGCTGAGTAAAGCGGGGCTTGTTTGCATAAAGTTTAAAATTGTTTTAAGACCGCACGGGTTTAACTTCGCTGCTCAACCTGCCGCTTTAACAAAGTGGGTTAATTTTTGGTTTTTATAATTCATTTTCTCATAAAGTGATAATTTTTGCTTTTCCAAAAAGCTCATTTAAAATGCCATAAGCATTGCCTATGCTACCGATTTTAAGTTCTTTAGTTTTGCCAAAAAATTCCAAACACGCCCCACAGCTTATAATTTCCACTCCTAATTTTTCAAGTTCAAGCATAGCTTCGTGAGCTTTGTGATTTTTATCCGTGTTGATTAAAACGCTATCATTGACACAGATGATTTTACTAGGGCGATTTTCTAAGCTCTTTAGTGTGGATAAAAAGCCAAGCAATAAATTTTCCCCAAGCTCCCCCTCGCCCACCTTATCGCTTTTTAAAAATAAAATGTTAGCGTTAATTTCCTCATTGGAATTTACCTTACAAGCACTTTTTTGCACCCTTATATAAAATTCCTCGCCCCTTTCTTCGCAAGTGGGATTTAACGCTTTTAGGAATTTTAAAACATTGTCCTTTGCTATGCTAGAATTTAAAATTATTTCTAATTCTTCTCCATTTTTAAGCTTTTCTAAAGCCTTTTTTGTCTCCACCACAGGGGCAGGGCAGTCTAAATTGCGACAATCAATTTTCAAGCTTACTCCTTTCACTTTTTATTATCATTTTCTTTGAAAAATAGCTCTTTAAAGCGTTTATTAGCATATTCTTCAATGTCTTTTTGTAAGGTTGTATAATTTTGCATTAGCTCTAAGGCTCTGGGTGTAAGTTTTGTTCCCGATTTGCTTGAGCGACCCTGTCTTGAACTTACTAGTGTTTCTTGAGAATTAAGTTGTAGAGTTTGCAAATGCGTCCAAGCTTTCTTATAATTTATCCCCATAAGCTTTGAAGCGTGAAGTAAGCTTCCCGTTTGTGCGATGAGTTCTAAAAGCTCGGTTTTTCCTTTACCAAAAAGCAAGTCTCCTTCTGCATTTTCTATCCAAGTCTTGGTTTTAACGACAAATTTTTTACCTCTTTTTTCCTTAAAACAGCCTAGTTTGCAGTATTTTACATCAATTTTATAAGCTTTAAGGCTTGAACGCACATTTTTAAGCCCAAAGCCTTGTTTTGCTACCTCTCTAGCGTCTTTGCAAAAAATGCGTTTTCTCTCGTCCAAAAAAGGCTCAAGAGCTTTTAGAGTTTGAATTTTACCCTTTTCAAAGTCTAAATGTCCAAATTGCCCAAGCTCACAGTTATCAATGCGAATTCCATTTTCATTAGCGATTTTACCGATTTCCTCGACCTCTTTATTAAATTTTTTAGCAATTTTAAAAGCGGTTCCGCAGTCTAATTTTTCATTACTATTTAAAAGTTCTTTCATATAAGCGACAATTTCACACATCGATTCTTTCTTCTCCGCTGTAAATGTTGATTTTATCTCCCCTTGCAAAGCCACAAAGTGTAAGATTAAATTTCCTCGCTATCATTACGCCAAGACAAGTAGGTGCGGTGCGTGAGATGAGGACGGGGATTTTATGCATAACGGCTTTAGCGACCATTTCAGAGCTTAATCTCCCACTAACCATTAAAAAGCAATCTTGCAAATTTACCCCCGCAAGTCTTGCTTTCCCTAGTGCTTTATCTATGGTATTATGCTGGGCGATGTCCTCACCGATGAAAAAGGTATTTTCATCGACAAAAAGCTTTGCCGTATGCACACAGCCTGTTTTTTCGTAAAGTTCGCATTGAGTGTAAAATTCACTCATCTGTTTGAGAATTTGATTTTTGTTAAATTTGATTTTGGAAGTAATTTGACTTGCTTTGATGGCTTCTGGGTCAATGTTTGCTGTGTGTGCTCTACCACAACCGCTTATCACTACGCCCTCAGCATTAAGTTTGGCTAAATTTGCCTCATCGATTTTAGCTTCTATCCTTACACTCATATCATCTTGTTCTATGCTTTTAATGTCCTTTACGCTGGCGATGATATTTTCGCTCATCAAGTAGCCCACAGCCAAAGCTTTCTCATCAATGGGAGTCGCCATTAAAGCACCGATTTTAGTTTCATTGACAAAAATTTCAAGCTTAATTTCACGCACTAAAGTATCTTCGCAAACTAAACGCTCATCGCCCTTAAATTTAACAATTTCTGTCGTAAATAAAGCTTCCATAATTTTTTCTTTCATAATAAATTAATGAGATATTATATTAGTTTTTTTTTAATCAATCTACACCTTACGACAATTTGCCGTGAGGGTAGATTAGTAAGCATAACGCAAACCTAAGCTAAAGATATGAACTTTATTTTGCTTAAGATTTTCTAAAGATAAGTCATATTGTGCGTCAAGTTTAACGCGCGGAGAAAGATGATAAATCGTGCTAAAATTTGCATAAGTTAAATGCTTATTTTGTTTCGCGCCTTTGATGTAAGCCTTAGCGCCGTTTTTCCATGCTGCATCAAAACCAAAATCGCTAGGATTTAAAGCATAGCTATGACGCAACTCGCTCTCAAGCTCTATATTGCTTAACAATAAAGAAGTCCTAAGCCCAGCAATAGCCTTATATAAATGATAATTTTTTTCCTGTGCTTCAAAGCCTAGTGCCGTTTCTTCGCTAAAATTTCCCCTTACAATATTTTCATTAGCAAACGCAACAAAAGGCGTAAAAATCGCACTATGATGAGAGAAATCCTTCCCCGCTTCTAAGTAAAAATTATAAAGTTTATCATTGTGCTGACTATGAGATGGGATATTATTGACAATTCTTTGAGTTTTATTTTTCACAAAGCCAAGTCCCAAAGCACTCGCTAAATAAAAATCATCAAATTCATAACTTCCATAAAGATTAAAATAGTGATTTTTTATCTCGCTTTCTCCTGCTATTTTGTCAAATTTTGCTGTTGTTTTCGCATCGAGGATATTAAAGCCTAGCATCAAATCATCAAAATGATGATCGTGCCCTATCAGCACGGAATTAAGTTTAGCATTACCTCCCGCATAAACATCGCTTGAAATGTCAAATTTACTATGTAAAGCAAGGGCGTAAATTCCGCTGTTATCTTGTCTTCTTAGATAATTGATTCTTTGGGCGGTTTTATAGGCTAAGAGTTCGTTTTGCTTGGCTAGGAAGTGATTATTTGTCGCGTGAATTTCACCTGTGAGCGAGTCGATAATGCGATTTAAAGAATTCACATTAGCATTAAGCACACTCAAAGATGCTTCATAAATAGGGCTTTGTTCCTTGTCATCTTCTAAACTCTTTAAAAGATTTTCAAAATTATCCGCCGTTTTTAAGGTTCTTTCATCATTGTAATTTAGGGCTTTTACCACACTAGTTGCGCTGTTTCTGGTGTAGGATACCTTGAATTCTTTATTATTGTAAAGCGCTTCTTTGATGTTGATGAAAGCATTGCTTTCTGAAGTGATTTGATAATTGCCGTTAAAATTAGCGATTTCATTGGCACTTATAAGCGTGTGATAGCTGTTTTGATATGTGGAGACTATGTTGTTTGTTTGCGTTGCGTTAGTGATGAGGATACTATCTTTCATATCTATTTTATTTGAGGCTTCTAATTTACTTGTTAAATCGATGATGATTTTAGCCTGTGAGCTTCCCTGATAGTTTTCGATTTTAGCACCTTTGCCTGTGATTTCAAAAATTCCGCCTTGATTATCAATGGTTTTTGCGTTTATCATATTGCTTGAACTAGCGGCGGTGAGTGTGCCTTGTGTTTGGATATTGATTTTATTACCTGTAATGCCCCCATTTGTGAGCTTTAAGACACCATTTTCTATTTTTGTCTCTCCTGTGTAGCTATTATTTCCGCTTAAGATAAGCGTCCCTGTGCCTTTTTTATGAAGTCCTGCATCGCCTTTGATGTCATTACTCCAAGTCAGCTTATTTTGATCAGTATAATTTCTGTAATCTAAATGAACCTCTACCATTTCTTTATTATCTAAAAGAAGTTTTTTGTCAAAACGCGCCGGTCCTTTTAAGGCTCGATTAACATTAAGCTTGCCCCAGCCTATGGTAGCGTTTGGTTCTTCGGTAGGGTCGCTTGAGTTTTCTTTATCAGCCGTGCTAAGTATGGTTTGAACGACCAAGTGATTATCCATCCACGGATATTGCTCCCACACTTTAGCCACTGCTGCTGTTACCACCGGAGCGGCAAAGGAGGTTCCAGAGCCATTTCCTTGTTGAAAAGTATGTGTTCCTTGTGCAGCTATACCCCAGTTTTTCGCTCTTTCGCCTATTTTATTTGCATAAGTGTTATCAAATTGATTATTTTGATTAAGACTTGTTACAGCTATCCAGCCTTTCTTAGCTTCATTGTGTTTTATGGGGAGGGAGCTTTGATCACTTGCCATTTCTTGCTTTTCATTTCCTGCTGCCCATACGAAGATATTATCTTGCTCTTTCACTCTTTTAACTAGATTATCATAAAATGTGTAATTAATTTGACTCAAGTTAGAAGTTGGGTTTGTGCCAAAAGAATTATTATAAATTTTTGTTCCTTGCCTTTCAAGAGTAATATAAATTAATTCGCTCACATTAAGGCTAGTGCTATCTGCTTTACCCGCATCATAGCCAAAAAGCTTTGAGGTATTATTATATTTAGCGACTACGGAAGCTACTTTTGAGCCGTGTCCCTCAGCACCTGTGGTATTTGCAATGACTTGATTAGTCATCGTCATATTTTTAGCCTCAGTTTTGTCATACGTGGCAAAAACTCCATCAGCTATACCGATGTGAGAAATTTTATTTTCATCGTTGTAATTGTCTGTTTGTGATGTTTGAACACTGCTAAATTGCGTTGGTTGATGAGCTTTTGAAAAAGCAGTTGGTGCTACTTGGGGAGGGCGAAGTGAAGGTGGCTTTAAGGCTGTGCCTACCGAGCCACCCCCCCCCCCCCCACAACCATAAAATAAAAAAATAATACTTAAAAATAGAGCTTTTATAACTTTTTTCATCGATAAATCCTAAAAATAAAATGCGTTAATTGTATAACAAATAGTATAAAATAAGTCTTAATTAATAGGCGACAGAAGCCGTTGTGAGTGTGTTCTATAATCTTATTATATTTTAAATCAAAGGAGAAAATGTTAAATAAATCTCTAAAAGTTTAAGAGGTAAGATTTAGATATTTAAGTATTAAGTAGCGTGGTGCGGATGAAAGGACTTGAACCTTCACGCATTGCTGCACCAGATCCTAAGTCTGGCGTGTCTGCCAATTTCACCACATCCGCAAAAGTGGTACGCTCAAGAGGATTCGAACCTCTGACCTACGGCTTAGAAGGCCGTTGCTCTATCCAGCTGAGCTATGAACGCATATCTAAGGTGGTGCGCCCGATAGGAATCGAACCCATAACCTACAGATCCGAAGTCTGTCGCTCTATCCAATTGAGCTACGGACGCTGATGGGGTGAGTGATGGGAATCGAACCCACGACCCTCAGGACCACAATCTGATGCTCTAACCGACTGAGCTACACTCACCATTTTTATAAATTATAAAGATGGTCGGGGTGAAAAGATTCGAACTTTCGGCCCCCTGGTCCCAAACCAGGTGCGCTAACCAGACTGCGCTACACCCCGTAAAATTAAAGTCGTTATTCTATCAAAAATTTAACACTATGTCAAGTTTTGGCGGAGGAGAGGCTATTGCACTTTATATTTTGATAATTAAACTCAAATTTATTTTAAAAAGAATATAATACGCTTTCAGTATTTTTTAAGGAGATTTTATGACTTTGGATTCTTTAAAAGATGGAGAAAGTGCTTTGATAATAGGTTTTGAAGCTCCATTAGAGCTTAAAAATAGGCTTTTAAATTTCGGTTTTTTAAAAAATAAAAAAGTCAAAAAACTCAATTCCTCCTTAAAAAAAGCGACAATTTTAGTTGAGCTTGAAAATTCCTGCGTGATATTAAGAGCTAATGAAGCTAAAGTTATAAAAATAGAAAGAATTTAAATGCAAAAAATCAATATCATCTTGGTTGGTCAGCCAAATGTTGGAAAAAGTTCTCTTATAAATGCACTTTGCAAATCAAATTTAAAGGTAGGAAATTTTCCGGGAGTTACGGTGGAGAAGGCAAGTGCGAAAATTGTTTATAAAAATTATATGCTTGAATTTGTTGATTTACCCGGGACTTATGCACTTGATGGCTATTCTGAAGAAGAGAAAATAACTCAAAATTATATCAAGACGCAAAATTACGATCTTATCATTAATATACTTGACTCCACAAATTTGGAACGCAATCTTATCTTAAGCACTCAGCTTTTAGAATGTCAAAAAAAGATGATTCTAGCACTTAATATGAGTGATGAAGCTAAAAAAGAGGGATTTAGTATCGATGTAAAGAAGCTTGAAGATTTGATTAAAACACCTAGCATTAGCGTTTCTTCTAAGACAAAAGAAAATTTAAACACTCTTTTAGACCTCATTATACAAACATATGAAGCTCCTTTCACTCCTTTCATAAGAGTTTATAGTGAGCAGTTGGAAGCGGAAATTGAACAAATTTGCCAACATATAAAACAAATAGATTTAGAAAATCCTTATGAAAATATGAAAATTTATGCCATCTCTTTACTTCAAAATAAAATTCAAAATACTGCCTGTCAAGAATCGGTAAAAAATTCGCAAAATAGGCTTTTTGAGCGTTATCAAAGTCAAAGTATTGATGAAATTTTTAAGGAGGATTTGCTCGCCTTTAGTGCAGGACTTTCTCAGCAAATTTCAAAGCAAGAGCCTACCTCAAGCAACATCACAAAAAGTCTTGATGCTCTTTTGATTAATAAATATTTTGGAGTGCCAATCTTTTTGTTTTTAATGTGGGTGCTTTTTCAGCTTACTTTTACGCTTGGTGCTATTCCTATGGATTATATAGAAATGAGCTTTGGAGCACTTGGAGATTTATGCAAAGAGCATATCTCTAATGAGCTTTTAGCCTCTGTTTTAGCTGATGGGATTATAGGCGGTGTGGGGGCTGTGATTTTATTTTTACCTAATATTTTGATTTTATTTTTCGGCATTGCTCTTTTAGAAACTACGGGCTATATGTCGCGTGTAGCGTTTTTGCTTGATGGAATTTTGTATAAATTTGGCTTACACGGAAAAAGTTTTATCCCACTTATTACCGGTTTTGGTTGCTCTGTTCCTGCTTTTATGGCGACAAGAACGCTTAAAAATAAAAGAGATAGACTTCTTACGCTTTTTGTGATTAATTTTATGAGTTGTGGAGCTAGGTTACCTGTTTATGTGCTTTTTATCGGTGCTTTTTTTGGGGGTGAGCAAGCGGGAAATTATTTATTTGGAATTTATATTTTAGGTGCTTTTTTGGGACTTTTAGCGGCTAAATTTTTAAAAATGACTGCTTTTAGGGGCATTGATGAGCCTTTTGTTATGGAAATGCCAAAATATCGTATGCCAAATTGGAATTTGGTATGGCAAATGTCTTTTAATAAAGCTAAAATGTATCTTAAAAAAGCGGGCACTTTTATATTGTTAGCCTCTATTTTAATATGGTTTGCAAGTAATTTTCCTATTCAAACAAATGCTCCAGAAGATGAGAAAAAAGCCGCAGAATTACAGGTCGAAAATAGCTATTTAGGGCAGTTTGGTAAGACTATTGAACCTATTTTTACGCCTTTGGAGCTTGATTGGAAATTAAGCGTTTCTTTGCTAAGTGGTTTAGCGGCTAAGGAAGTGATGATTTCAACGCTTGGGGTGCTTTATTCTTTGGGTGAGGATTTAGATGAAAATGATGAGAATTTAAGGCAAACTCTCGCTTCTACTATCCCTTTTAGCACAGCTGTTGCGTATATTTTGTTTGTGATGATTTATAATCCTTGCTTTGCAGCAACCATAGTTTTTACAAAAGAAAGCGGCAAACTCAAATACACGCTTTATCTTTTCTTATTTACTTGTATAAGTGCTTATATTGTGGCTTTTATAGGGCTACATCTTAGCAAAATGCTAACTTAGAATTTGATGCAAAAAGGGCTGATTTAAGCTTTCATCTACGCTTAAAATAAGCCTTTTATCTGCATAATTTTTTTGAATTTCTTTTAAACTTTTAGCTAAAGCACTAAGTAAAGAAAAGGCAATTCCCTCAAGCTCAAGCCCCCCACAAAGATAAATCAAACTCATTCTTAAAGATTTATTTAAATCAAGCTTTACGCCATCTTCTTTAACGCTTAACTTAAAATCATAAGGGCTAGCGTGCTTAAAGGCGTAATTTTGTGCCGCTTCAATAAAATGCCTTTTATCCTTTAAAAATTCCCCCTTAGCCAAAATGTAACTTAAACCAAAAAATTCCCAAATATCATTAGAGATTTTTGAATTTTCATCAAAATTTGCTTCGATGAAAGCATATTGCTTAGGAAAGCTTTTTTTGTAATTTTCAAGCAAACTAAGCCCTAGTTTATTTTTAGCCAAATTTGTCAAAGCACATTTTAAATTCGCTTCAAAATTGAAATTTAAAAGCTCTAAAGTCTCTTCTTTTTTGATTAAAATTTGTAAGCTTTCTTTAAGATAAAAAATCAACTCATCTTCATTTATTTCATCTTTTAAGGCACTTAAAGTTAAATTTTTATTTTCTAAAATCAGCTCATTTTCTCTCTTAATTTTTGCGTAGGCAAAAGCATTTGCCATAGGTTTTTCATAAAAGCCAAAATCGTCCCAAAAATTCTCCTCACTACAAGCAATGCAACCATGTCCTGCTGCCACAGGCCAAGAAGTTTTAGCATTAAATTTAACCTTAGGGCAATTATTATAAGTATAGGGTCCTTTACAGCCTACTTTAAACAAACACGCCCCATTTTTAGCTGCTACATCGTCAAAACTTTCAGCAAAAATTCCACTTTCAAATTTCGCCTTTCTCTCGCACATATCGTGCAAACACTTTCCATAAGACCATTTGGGACGATTTTTATCATCAAGTTCTGGTGCTTCACCAAAAAGCGCATAAAAAGCTAAAGTGGCGACGATATTCACATCGCTCGGCGGACAGCCTGGAATTTGAATGACTTTTTGACTTAAAACTTGTGAAATTCCACAAGTTTTTGTAGGATTAGGATAGGCAGCTTGTATCCCACCATAAGAAGAGCAAGTGCCTACGGCGAAAATGATTTGAGCTTTGTCTGCAACGCTTTGTAAAAGTTCATAGCCACTTTTACCCTCCGCACCTATGCTAAGATAAAAGGTATCTATGGGTGCGACCGCCCCCTCAACGATAAGGACAAATTCTTCTTTCATAGCTTTCTCTAGGCACTCTTCAGCCTTAGTGCCATTAGCAAGCATTAAGGTTTCGTGATAATTGAGAGAAAAAAATTCAAAAATAAATTCTGCCAAATCAGGCTTTTCACTTCTTAGCAAACTTTCGCTACAACCTGTGCATTCTGCTAAGTGAAGCCAGATGACATTAAGTTTAGGTGCTAGAGAAAAATACTCGCAAGCAAGGTTTAAAAGCTCACTAGAGATACCAAGATGCTTAAGCATAGTCGCCACACTTGCTTCGTTAATCATCCTTTTTTCTCCGCCTTTTAAATTTGCAAGGCGTTTTTCTAAACACGCTTTAAGGGCGTTATTGTCCATTTTTATCCCAGCAAAGTATGGTTTGACCCTCTTCATTTTTAGTTACATCACCCATACCCATAATGTTATATCCCGCATCGACATAATGAATTTCGCCTGTAACCCCACTTGCTAAATCGCTTAGCAAATACATCGCCGAATTTCCTACATCTTCTATGCTAACATTGCGTTTTAGTGGGGCGTTAATTTCATTATATCTTAAAATCATTCTAAAATCACCTATCCCACTTGCAGCTAGGGTTTTAATGGGACCTGCGGAGATGGCATTGACACGAATTCCACGCTCTCCTAAATCTCTAGCCAAATATCTCACAGAGCTTTCCAAAGCTGCCTTTGCAACGCCCATAACATTATAATGTGGGACATATTTCACCCCACCTAAATAACTTAGAGTCAAAATAGAGCCATTATCCCTTAGCACAGGCAAAACAGCCCTTGTGAGTGAAAGTAGAGAATAAACAGAGGTTTGCATTGCTATATCAAAAGCCTCTTTACTCGTTTGTAAAAAAGAATTTTCTAAAGCTTCTTTAGGAGCGTAAGCCACGGCATGCACGATAAAATCAAGCTCACCTAAATCTTTCTTAATTAAAGAAGTGAGATTTTCTAAATGCGTGGCGTTATTCACATCAAGTTCATAAACAAAATTTGAGTTAAATTCCGCGGCGATAGGTTCAACGCGTTTTTTCAAAGCTTCGTTTAAAAAGGTAAAAGCCAAAGTTGCCCCTTGTGCCGCACAAGCTTTAGCTATGCCGTAAGCTATGGATTTGTTATTTGCTACGCCAACTATCAAGCCTTTTTTACCCTGCATAATCATTTTGACCCCTTTATTAATGTGATGAAATTTTCCACTTTTAAAGCCGCAGAGCCTACTAAAACTCCGCCACAATGATTAATTTTTAAAATTTCCTTAATATTATTTTCATTAACACTTCCTCCATAAAGCAAAGGCGCTTTTGTGAGTGTGTGTAAAAAATCTAAAATTTCCCCTATGTCCTCATTTTTAGCACTTACGCCTGTGCCTATGGAGTAAATCGGCTCATAAGCAATGATGAGTTTTTCATAAGCTAAATCCAAATTTTCAAGCTGTTTTTTTAAAAAATCTTTTGTTTTGCTCTCTTGCTTTGTCTTTAAATCCTCTCCTATGCAAAGAAAAATTTGCCATCCTTGCTTTTTAGCAAAATCAAATTTTGCCTTTATTAACGCTTCATTTTCATAAATTCTTCTCTCGCTATGTCCTATTAAAACGCATTTAATGCCAAATTCATCTAAATGTTCCTTACCTAGCTCTCCTGTGAAAGCTCCATTAATGCAAGGGTAGAAGTTTTGCGTCCCTTGCGTAAAAAAGCTTTCTTTTTGTGAAAAGGCTACACTAGGAGGAAAGACGAAAATATTATTATTGTGTGTGCCTAAAGTCTCATTTAAAGCTTTGAGATAAAGTTCAAAAGAGGCTCTTGTGTGATTACACTTTAAATTTGCAGCAAAAATCATCACTCGCCTCGCAAAGGTTTCACACCCGGAAGTTCTTTGCCCTCGATTAGTTCTAAACTTGCCCCACCTCCTGTGGAGATGAAAGTCATCTCATCAGCCTCGCCACTTCTTGCAACAACATCAGCCGTATCGCCTCCTCCTATGATGGTCGTAGCGTGGCTATCGCCTATGAAATGTGCCATTTTTAAAGAACCTTTAGCAAATTTTTCTATCTCAAAAACGCCCATAGGTCCATTCCACCAAATCGTTTGTGCATCGGCTAAAGCTTCTCTAAAAAGCTTCCCACTAGCAGGTCCTATGTCAAGTCCCATAAAACCACTGGGAATTTCTTGCGTTGGGACATAGGACATAAAAGATTCGCTTGAACAAGTCCTTGCCACAGCTACATCGACAGGGAGGTAAATTTTCACACCTAATTCTCTACCTCTTTTCATAATTGCTCTTGCATCTTCGAGTAATTCTTCTTCTAAAAGCGAATTTCCTATATCATAGCCCAAAGCCTTTAAAAAAGTGAAAGCCATACCTCCACCTATGATGAGTTTATCGACTTTTGGTAAGAGATTGATAAGGGCTTGAAGCTTTCCGCTTACCTTTGAGCCTCCCACGACAGCGACAAAAGGACGAGCGGGGTGGCGTAAAAGATTGTCGGCAAATTTAATCTCTTTTTGAAGTAAAAAACCCGCCGCTTTGACATCAAAAAATCTTGTAATCGCCTCTACACTTGCATGCGCTCTATGACATACTCCAAAGGCATCGTTAATATAAATTTCCGCCATAGAGGCAAGTTCTTTGGCTAAATTTTCATCGTTTTTCGTTTCGCCCTTTTCAAAGCGTAAATTTTCAAGCATCAAAATTTCACTTGCTCCTAAATTTTGTGCCTTTTTTTTCGCGTCTTCACCCACGACATCTTTAGCTAAAAGCACTTCTTTACTCATAAGCCTTGAAAGTCTTTTTGCCACAGGTTCTAGGGAGTATTTTGTGCTGATTTCTTTTGGGCGTCCTAAGTGCGAAGCTAAAATCACACTGCAACCATTATCAAGGCAGTAGCGTATGGTAGGGATAGCTGATCTTATGCGTCTATCATCAGTGATATTTAAAAAATCATCTTGAGGGACATTAAAATCACATCTTATAAAAACCTTTTTTTTAGCTAAATCTATATCTTTAATGGAGATAATTTCACTCTTCATCTTAAGCCCCCATTACATAAACAGCCATATCGACAAGGCGACTAGAATAGCCCCATTCATTATCATACCAAGCGACAATTTTAACAAAATCTTCCCCAATCACTTGAGTTAAATCACTTGCCACAACAGCTCCAAAAGGCGAAGTGATGAAATCACTTGAAACCCTTTCTTCATCATCGACAGCTAAAATTCCTTTTAAATTTGTCTTGCTTGCCTTTCTAAAGGCTTCATTGAGTTCTTCTTTACTTACTTTTTTGCTTAAAAGTGCGGTTAAATCTACGCTAGAGACATCAATCACAGGCACACGCATACTTTGTCCGTGAAGTTTGCCATCAAGTTCTGGCATTACGAGCCTCATAGCCTTTGCCGCTCCTGTTGAGGTTGGGATAATGTTTTGTGCAGCAGCACGGCTACGGCGTTTATCCTTAGCCTTAGCATCAATGATGCTTTGTCCATTTGTATAAGCATGTATGGTTGTCATCAAGCCCTTTTCTATGCCAAAATTATCTTGTAAAACCCTACAAACAGGACCTAAGCAATTAGTTGTGCAAGAAGCGTTAGAGATGATAGCTTCTCCTTTGTAAAGATGAGAATTCACACCCATTACAAAGGTTGGGGTATTATCCTTTGCGGGGGCAGACATTAAGACCTTTTGAACTCCTTTATTTAGGAAGGCTTGACATTTTTCTTGTGTTAAATGTGCGCCCGTGCATTCAAAAACGAGCTCTGCACCGTATTTTGCAAAATCAAGTTCGTTAATATCACGCGTATGAAACATTTTAACTTTTTTGTTATTAATGAGTAAATCGCCATCTTCAAGCTCTACACTAGCATTAAATTCGCCATGCACCGTATCATATTTTAAAAGATATTTTGTCAGCTCAATATCCGTAGTATCATTAATCGCTACAAGCTCTAAATCATCACGCTCTGTGATGATTCTTGCTACACATCTTCCTATACGCCCAAAACCATTAATCGCAACTTTTATCGCCATTTAATTTCCTTTTGCAAAATAAAATGCTAGAATTCTACAAAAAAAAGGTTAAAAAATTTAAATGAAAATCGCACTTTTTGGAGGGAGTTTTGACCCGCCACATCAAGGACACGAAAGCGTTATAAAAGAGGCTTTAAATACACTAGAAATCGACAAACTCATCATTATGCCAGCTTTCATTAGCCCCTTTAAAGAAAGTGTGAGTGTTCCTGCACAAAAAAGGCTAGAATGGGTTAAAAAACTTTGGGGGAAATTCGAAAAAGTCGAAATTTGTGATTTTGAAATCAAGCAAAACCGCCCCGTGCCGAGCATAGAAAGCGTGAATTTTCTCTACCAGCTTTATAAGCCTAGCAAATTTTATCTTTTAGTAGGGGCTGACCACCTACAAACCCTATCTTCTTGGCATTCTTTTGATGAGCTTCAAAAAAAGGTAGAATTTATCATAGCAAAGCGTGATAAAATCGTAATTCCAAAGAATTTTAAAGATTTAAATACACACATTAATATCTCATCATCTTTTATAAGAGAGTATTTAAACTTAGATAAAGTTAGTGGCGAAATTCAAGAAGAGGTAAAAAAATACTACCAAAAATAGCTATAATTTCAAAAACAAAGGAGTAAAATGCAAGAGAGAATCGCCACAATCACACAAATTCTAGACGAAAAAAAAGCTGAAGAAATCGAAGTTTTTGATATGAGAGAGGGGGAGTATTTTGTAAGTTTTGTCATCATTGCTACGACTTTGGGTGAAAAACACGCCCTTTCTTTAATCGATGAGTTAAAAACAAAGCTTAAAGCTAAGGGCGAGGAATTTTTAAATGTAGAAAGTAGCGAAGAGTGGAGTGTGATAGACTTAGGCGACATACTCATACATTTACTTAGCCCACAATACCGCAAAATCTATCAGTTAGAGGAGCTTTTAAAGGGGCTTGTCTAATTTTAAAAGCTCACAAATTTTCTGCCTTATGCCACTAGGACCATCTTTATTAACCACGCACAAATGTGCTTTTTGCCAAAAAATGCTTTTAGGATTTTCAATCTTCCCCCAACGCCAATCAAATCTATCTCCCAAAAGCACCAAAGTAGGAATTCCCAAAGCCAAAGCTAAATGTGCTATCGCACTATCAATACTTACAAGCAAATCCACATCACGCAAAGCCTCACTTGTAGCCAACCAGTCCTTAAGCTCAAAAGATATATCATTAATATGAGTGGGAAGCTCTAATTCCCCCTTTTCATAAAGTGTAAAATTAATAAGCTCCACATCAAGCCCCTCAAAAGCCTGAAGTAAAAAATCTAAATCGATATTGCGGAAAAATATAGCTTGCCTTTCAACTGGGGTTGTAGTGCGAAAGCAAATGCCAATTTTAGCTTTTTGCGTTCGTGTCCTTTTCTCCACGCTGATGAGAGGCGATGATAAATTGGCTATGCTTTTTGGATTATAAAAGCTTAAGAAAAGATAAAGGGAGCAAATCGGCACAGCGTAGTCGCACTCATAGGAAAGGTTGGTAACTATTTTAAGATTATTTTGGATTTTATTTTGCTTTTGAAGGGTTTTAATATGCGTGTCAAAAAGTGTAAATAGGGCAGGTTGAGGACAGAAAATCACCTCCTTAGCAACCTTACAAAGCCTGCGTAAAATGCGTCCAAACATCAAGGTGTCTCCATAGCCTTGCTCACAATAAACAAGAACTTTTTTTCCGTGTAAAAAGTCCTTATCCCCATAAAAAGCCGCATAAGCAGCATCATAATGCCTTTTAGAAAAAGTAAAAGCGGCTTTTGAGCTCAAACGCGTTTCATAGTGTAAAAAGCCCTCCTCAAAACTCCCCAAACGCAAACAAAATTTAGAAAACTCAAAACAATAAAAAGGTTCTGTATGTAAGGTAATAGCTCTTTTGTAGCATTCATAAGCTTTATCATAATGACCTGTATATTCTAAAGCTAAAGCGTAAGAAATGAAAAAATACGGATTTTTCGCATTATAATTTTCTACATTTGCAAATAAATCAAGTGCATTTTCATAACGATAAAGCCTAAAATTCAAATGTGCCAACTCAACCAACACACGCATAGCGATAAAATCATCGATAGAATCTAGCCTCTTTCCCCCTTCTTCGCTTAAGTCCCCCTCATTTTCTAAAATCTCTTGCTTATATGCTGAAAAATGCTCATAAGCCCTCTCTAACAGAGCAATGGCTTTTTCATTATCGACAAACTTATACGCAAGGGCACAATCAAACCATATATTCTCATCATAGGACTTTTGTCCTAAAAGCTTTTCAATTAGAGCATCAGCTTCTTCATAAAAACCATACGACACAAGGATAAAGGCAAAATCAAAAGTAAAATCCTCATCATACTCTTGTCCTAAAAGCTTATTGATAATTTCTCGTATTTTCTCGGGGGGGGGGGGGTGGATTCAATGAAGGTGTAAGTGTAAAGTAATTGAAGTAAAACATAAGGACTTTGCTCCTTTATGCCCTCCAAAATCTCGCGTGCCTTTTCATACTCATTCTTTTCAAAAGCTAATAAAGCCTTAGCATAATTATCACTTGATAAGGCATAAATTTTTTCATAATTCTTGCGTGAGATATAAAATAATTCTTTTTGTGTCATTGATTTTCCTTTACATGGTATTTTTCACTTGTTCAAAAAGATCCATTACAGCCTTCTCAAGCTCCTTAGCTCTTAAAGATGTGTTTGCTTCAAAACGCGTGATGAGATAGGGACTAGTATTTGATGCACGAAGTAAAGCCCAGCCGTCTTCAAAGTCCATTCTCGCTCCGTCAATCTCACAAAGCTCCCTCACTTCCTTTAAAGCTCCCTTTCTAACTGCCTCCTTAAAAGCCTCTACAAGTTTAAATTTTTCCTCCTCACTCACGGGGATTTTAAGCTCCTCAGTGGTATAAAGCTTAGGCAGGGCATTGATTAAACCTTCCAAATCATAACCCTTAAAGATGAGTTCCAAAGTCCTTAAAAACGCATAAATCCCATCATCATAGCCAAAATATCTATGTTTAAAGAAAATATGCCCACTCACTTCAGCGGCTAGGTCGATATTAAGCTCTTTCATCATTTTTTTAATATGAGAATGTCCTGTTTTTCCCATAAAAATCGTCCCAAATTTCTTCACTTCATCAAAAAGATTTTTAGAGCATTTTACCTCGCCTAAAATTCTAGGATTTTCCATATCTTTAGCAAATAAATAGCAAAGCTCATCGCCACAAAAAGTGTGTGTGCTATTTAGTGCGACAACCCTATCTGCGTCCCCATCAAAGGCAAAAGCCATTTGCACATTTTGATTTTGTTTCAAAAATTTTTTAAGAGGGATTAAATTCTCACTTTCTGTGGGGTCTGGGGAGTGGTTGGGAAAAGTGCCATCAGGCTCTTTAAAAAGAAAATGCGCTTTCAAATTTAAAGCTTTCATCAAAGGCTCAAGCACTGCACCCACAGCACCATTTGCACAATCTAGTGCAAATTCATAATCAAAATTTGCCAAGTGTTTAAACTGCTTTTTTATAAATTCTACATATAAACTTAAAATGTCATATTTTTCTACCTTTAAATTTTCAGGAATTTCATCATCTAAATGTTTATAAACCTCCTTAGAAAATGCTTTAAGTTCTGCACCGAAAAAACTCTCCTTGCCTATGGTAATTTTAAAGCCGTTGTAATCTTTGGGATTATGTGAGCCTGTAATCATAATATTTGCGTCAAATTGCAAACCCTCATAAAGTGAAAAATAGCCAAGTGGAGTCGGCACAAGCCCTATATCATAGACCTTAATCCCTGTTTTGTTTAAGCCACTTATAAGATAAGCAAAAAGCTCATCGCCACTATATCTTGCATCTTTTCCTACGCTGACATTTTTACAACCCTTTTTAAGCATTACTTCACCTAAACAAAAACCAATCGCCTTAACACTTTTTTCATTGAGTTCTTTATCATAAAGCCCTCTTATATCATATTCTCTAAAAATCACATCTAGCATAAAATTTTCCTTAAAAATTTAAATTGCATTTAAAAAAAATTGCTACAATTTTACAATAAATTCATTAAAAGGAAGATTTTATGGAAGAAGAAGTAGAAAATACGGAAGAGAAAAAGAAAAAGGGGAGTTCGCTTGTCATTATCATCGTTGTTGTGCTTTTCGTTTTACTTCTTACTATTATGGGCTTTATCGCTTATCTTCTCACCTCTACTTCGAGCGATGAGGGTGCAGTAACCGAAGCACCAAAAGAAGAAGTTAAACCAGCAGCAAAAAGTTCTCAAGCACCAAGTCAAAGGGGAAGTGATTATGCAAATATTGGTCCTATGTATCCGCTTGAGCCTTTTACTTTAAATTTATTAAGCGATAGCGGTTCGCGTTATGTCAAATGCACCATAGAACTAGAGCAAAATAGTGAGCTTTTAAAAACAGAGCTTGACAAAAAGGTCGCCATTGTTCGCGATGTGATTATACGCACTTTGACGGCTAAGACTTTTGAGGAAATTAGCACGAGTAAGGGTAAAGAAAGGCTAAAAGATGAGCTTGTCGGTAAAATTAATGAAATTCTAACGGACGGCTTTATTAAAAATGTCTATTTTACGGACTTTGTCGTCTCTTAATGCGTGTGGGTTGCGATTTAGTCTCCATAGAAAGAGTGGAGAAAATTTATAATAAACACGCCCACGCTTTTTTAGATAAATTCCTAAATCTTGATGAGCAAAAACTCATCAAAAATTCAGCCACTTTAGCTGGCTTTTGGGCGGCGAAAGAAGCGGCGAGTAAGGCTCTTGGGGTTGGGATTTCTAAGCATTGTGGCTTTTTGGATATGACAATTTCAAAAAGCAAAAAAAATGCCCCTAAAATCAAATTTTGTAAAAAAACTAAACGCAAATTTCACATTAAAAAAGCAAGTTTAAGCATTAGCCACGATAAGGGCGTAGCTATGGCAGTCGTGATTATAAAATAATTATTTTCCTATGGTTTGCTCTTCAAGTTTTCTTGAAAGAATGAAATCAACCACAGGCTGTTCTCTGCGATTTGCCCTTTTACAATGATCTTTTTGAAAAAAATCGGTGATTTTGATGACGACTTTCGCCCATTTTTTGCGTTCTCTTTCTCTCCAAGCGTGAGAAGAAACACTCTCCCAAGCATAACCGTTAAATAAACTTGCATTGACGAAATGGTCTAACGCCCTTACACCCTGTCTCACTCTAGCCGTGCTAAAAAAGGTCCCCACAATCACAATAAATAAATATCCGCATACTGCTAAAGGCACGATAGCACAGAGTAAAATCGTCCCCGCTAGTTTTTCCTTAAGGCTTCCTTTGATATTTTTTCGCACTCTTGCACGAATTCTGGGTTCTAATTTTCTCATCGTTTGCTAAATTTAATCCACATTCCATTAAGAGAGCGAATCGTAAGTCGCCCAACAACATCTGGCACAAAGCCCTCTTTAAGCTCAAGCTTATAAGTTTTTAAAATATTTGCTAAAATAAGAATTGCTTCTTGCATAGCAAAGCCTTGTCCTATGCAAATCCTCTCCCCCATACCAAAGGGCAAATATGCCTCTTTTTTATATTCTCTTTCAAAACGCGAAGGGTCAAAGCCGTGAGGATTTTGCCAAAAAAGCTCGTGGCGGTGAATCAGCCAAGGTGCAATCACAACTCCAGAGCCTTGCTTGATGAGCTTGTCTCTTACCTGTGTATCTTTCTTAGCTTCCCTTGCAAAAAAGCCCACAGGTGGGTAAAGCCTTAAAGACTCTTTAAAGACATTAGTGAGGAATTTAAATTGTCTAAGGTGGGTAATTTTTATATCCTTACTATCTTGCAAAAGCTCGCAAATTTCATTATATGCTCTTTCTTGTTCCTTAGGATATAAGCTTAAAAGATAAAGAGTCCAAGTAAGAGAGCTAGCGGTCGTTTCGTGTCCTGCTAAAAACAGCATCGCTACTTGGTCTAAAATTTCTTCAAAAGAAAAACGCTCATTTGTTTTCGCATCGACAACTAAAAGCAATGATGAAAGTATATCTTCAAATTCTTCCTCTTTTACCCCATCATAACGCGGTTTTATGATGTCGCTTAAAGCCTTTCTTATCAGCTCTCCTGCTTTAGCTCTTTTTCTATCTCCTAGTAAGTAAGAAAGCCATTTTGGGAAGTAAAACATTCCTCGCATCGCTGTTCTAACGCTTTCTTCTTGAAAGGTCGCAAAGGCTTCTAAAATTTGCTTACCTTGCACCTCATCAAGTTTGGAGGACATTATCGTTCTAAAAATTACATCAGCCGTTACAAAGGTCATCATTTCATCGACTTCTATATAAGCATTGTTAGGGTATTTTTCAAAACGCTTCATTAAATCAGCCACCGCTTCGCTCATCAAATCAAAAACTTTAGAAATTCGAGTCAGTTCAAAACTAGGTTTTAAAAGCTCTCTTTGCTTATGCCATACTTCGCCATTTGTTGTAAAAATACTCTCTCCTAGCAAGGGGCTTAAAAGTCTATGTAAAAGCTCACTTTTAGGAAATTCTTTTACTTCATCAACCATCATTCTTTTAACTTCTTTTGTATCATTAATGACATAAAGGTCGAAATTTGGCATTTTGACATAGCCTGTTTGCATTTGATAACTTCTTTCATAAAGTCCGTCCAGCCAAGAGCGTCTTTTAAGCAAAAAAGTTAGCAAGGTCGAAGCCTTATTTTTATAAGGCTTCGGGTAAAAAGGACATCTACTCATTTTAATCCTTAATCTTTTCTTCTAAAAATTTGTCCAAAACGATGAAGTTGAAAAAATCATAAGCTCCGTCATTTTCTACGCTCATCAAATATAAAAAATGCGCTTTGTTTTTATCACGCTTGATTTTTTTATAATTTTGCGGCTTATAAAGGGTGTGAAAACGCGGATTTAAAAGCTTAGGTCCAAAATGCTCTTTCGCATAAACTCCGCTTGTTCTTATAAAATCTACCTGCGGAAAACACGCCCCATCAATTACCGAAGTATAATCATACCATTTTAAGTCAAACCCAGCGACAAATTCAAGCTTTTTTCTAAAATCTAGGGCTTTTTTTTGATAGCTTACAAGTGGGATACACTCACCAAGTGTGAGAATTTTAAGCCTAGAAAAATCCACTTCATTTTCTTTACAAAGTGATAAAACTCTAGCCAAAACTTCAATGCAAAGCACACAGCCCACACTATGCGTTAGTAAGATAAGCTCGTAATTTTCTTTTTGATTTTCTTTAAGAGTGTGATAAATTTTTTGAGCAAAAAGCTCCATTCTCTCTTCTAAATCTCCCACCCTTCTTTCTTGCCAGTTTGCACAAAAAGAGCAAATTCTAGCAATCCAAAAAACGGCTAATTTTTTCCCATAATCATACAAAAATTTATTACTATAATAAGTCAGTAAAATTCCAGCCAAAACAGCAAAAAACAAAGGTATATAAAAACTTAAAAAATAAAGGGCTAAAAAACCAAATCCCAAAGAAAATAATAAAGAAAAAAGCACATAAAAAAAGGGATAATATCCTGTGATGAGTTGATAAATGCTTTCCTTGCCAAATTTAATAAAAAGTCCCGTAATGGTATAAATGCGAAAAAAACTATAACAATCATAAAGTGCGTCTTTATAATTTTGCGACCAGTTTTTTTTCACAATATCATTCCACGCTAGGAAGGTGTATTGACACTCTACATCATTCGCATTTACACACCAGAAAGGAAAATCCTTACTCGCATCACTCTTAGAAAGCTCTACTTTAAGCTCAAAGCGTCTTTTATACTCCTCTAAATTTCTTTTAAATAATAAATAATAATACCGATATCCCTTAGGGTCATACCCTGCTATATAAAATACATCTCTTTTTATCATTTTAAAAACTCAAATTTAATTTTTGAAATTATAACGCAAGAAAATGATTTAACAAAAGATTAATTTTATCTCATTAAAGAGGAATTTTTGTAAAAATTGCCATTGATTTGATTAGTTTGAAGGAGATATTTTTTAAACTGCGATACAAGCAAGGAATTTGGCTTATAAGCGTGAGCCTCACGCCAGAAAAAATGAAGTTTCTTAGGATAAGTCAGCCCCTCAAAATCATAAAAAGCTTCCCCGCACACCTTAGTAGGACAGCCCTCCATAATCGCACTAAGTCCTACGGTGGAATTAATCGTAATGCAACCTAGTGCATTTTGTAGTAAAAGTGGCAAATAGCTATCATGCACATATAAAATGCGTCCTTCGACATGGTATTTCTCGCTTAATTTTTCTATCAAAGTGGCGTAATTTCTATAACCTCTATCCATAGGGTGGTGCTTGAAAACAAGATAGGATTTAGCTCTAGCGTGATTTGCAAAAGAAAGGATAGTCTCTTCGATAAAATTCTCGATGTCTTTTTTGTAGTGATGTAAAATTTGTGTATCATTATACACTTGCAAAATGGCTAAAAAATACTTTTTTTCTAAACTATAAATTTTAGCATTGAGCCTTTTTTCGCTGATTTTATACTTGTATTTTAAAAATAAAGCCCTAAACCAAGCAAACATTTCTAAAGGATTTAAAGGGCGGTGATGCAAAGCATTATTAAAAAACGGCGACAAAATAAAGGCAAAAAACCAGTATAAAAAGCTATAAAAGCCCATAAATTTAAATCCGCCCGGTATCATTTTTATCTCAGCACTTATATCTTTTAAATTTAAGTTCAAGTAGAAATTTTTATCGCGTGGCATAGCCGAGTTTGCATTAACCCCATCTTTTTCTAAAGTAATGCAATAAGGTCTTAAATATCCTTCCTCAAAAACCCACACCGCAATGCCTAGCTTTTTTGCGACTTCTAAGCCTGTGTGATTGATGAAGCGACAATCATTATACATCAAAACGACCTCAGTTTGATTTTGCGTGAAAAAGTCTTCATAAAAAGCGGCTAAATTTTCTTTGCTCCCTTTATAAATTCGTCCTTTGGGATAAAAGAAAAAGTCTCCGCCATTAAAATTAATTTTTGTAATTTTCGCGTCCATTTTTTTAAGTTTTTTCGCTAAGCGTAAGAAAAAATTCCCCACAGGACCTTGCAAAAGCACGACATTTTTACCGCTAAATTCTCTTTTTAACAAAAGGTCAAATTGCATACTTTTACCCTCATTTTTTAAAACCTTTCATTGTTTCCCAAGTGCGTCTTAGTTTTCTTAAAGCATAATTTCTAGAATCTATCCCCCATTTAATATAGAATTTTGAAAAATACGCCTTTTGCATTTGCGTGATTATCTCTAAACTTAGCTCAACCTCACATAAATTCCTCGTCTTAGGATGTAAATAAAGCGGATAAAGAATCAAAACCCCAGCTACAAGCTCCTCAATGCTTAGTTTTCTAGTGCGGCGTTTAATTTCGACCTTATCCTCACTTAGTCCCCAGCCCGCATAAAAAGGAGTGCCATAAACAACAACTTTTTTTCCTCTTAAAAGTGCATCAAAACCAGCAGTTGAGGTAATGGTATGCACTTCATCACTTGCTTCTATGGCACTATGAATACTTGAATGACGCAGCATTTCATCACAAATTCGCAAAATGGTTTTTTCATCTTTTAAGCCCTTACGATTTCCACTTAAAACATCGGGGTGAGGTTTAAAAACAAGATGGGCGTTAGGATTTTCCTCTCTTACTTTTTGGATAAATTGCAAGGTATCAAGCCCCCCACTTCCTAAAAGCATAGAGGCATCATCTTCAACTTGTGCGGGGATTAGGATAATTTTTTGCCCCTTTTTAGCCTTAAAATGCAAATTTTCGTGTTTTAAGGTGTTGTATTTTGAAATTTTATAAAGTCTTAATTTGTCGATTAAGTCTTTTGCTCTTTTTAAAAGTCCCTCATCAAAGCTATGATTTTGTAAAAGTTCCTCTAAATCACTAGGAGTTGAAGCGTCGATGTAAAGTCCCTTGCTATCCACTACTAAAGAAAAAGGACGTGTCAAGTCAGACCCTAAAGAAACAGAGCGGATAAAGCCGTCTTCTACAAAGCAAATTTTTGGTTTTAAATTTGCGTTTTGTTTCGCAATTTGTGTTTTTAAGTCTTCTTTTTCTAGGCGTTTGCCCCAGATCAAAAACACATCATCATCGCTTAATTTAAATTTCTCAAGCTCCCTTAAGGAATTTAAAAAGTGCATACTCTTAGCCTTAAAAAACGCCTTTACAAAAGAACGCTTCCATAAAGTAAAACCAAGAAAAAAAAGACGATGATTACTAAAATTCTCTCGCACCCACACCCTTTTAACAAATTCTTTGTATTATAACTTTTAAAACTATCTATTTAGTAAATTTAAGTTTTGTTATAATTTCGCCCAAAAGGAAAAGTATGAAATATAGCATTATTATCCCTGTGGATTTAAAACTCCGCCCCTTTGATATACTCAAAAAAGTAAAACTCATTTTACAAAGAGCAGATGAAAGCACGGAGCTTATTTTCGGGCATAATGATAGGGGTAGTTTGTATGATAAAAAACTTAAAAAACTCATTGCACCGCACAAAAATGCCAAACTAGCCTCTAAGCCCTTTTATAAAGAGCTTATTTGTCAAGCCTTGCTAAGAAATGAGGCTTTTAAACTTAGCTCTTGTGAATATATTTATTTAATGGATGTGGATTGTTTGCTTGATGAGGAGGTAAATTTAAGCTGCGTGAAAGAACTTGCAAATGGTCAAAGTGAATTTATGTTTTTACCCTGCCTTTATCTTTCACCTAAGGGTTCAAGAGCTGTTTTAAAAAAGAGTCGTCAGGAGCTTTTTGATGCTTTTGTGAGCTACAAAAAAGACTTATTTATAAGCCTTGCCGTGCCTAGTGCTTGCATTTTTATGAAAAGGGCTGATTATATTGCTATTAAGGGCTTTGATGAGAATTTTAGGGGGCGTGGGGGGGAGGATTTTGACTTTATGCTACGCCTTGCTTTATTTAAAAAAGCTTTGACACCAAGCAAGGATTTAATGGACAATGTCTTTTATAAAGCCCCTATGCTTTCAAGTGGTTTTCGTAAATATCTTGCACATTTTTGCTTGCCGTATTTTTTTGAAAAAAGAGTGATTTTTCACATTCATCACGGCAGAAACAGACTGCGTTCTTATTTTAGACGCTACAAACAAAACGCCCAAATTTTAGAGCAAAAATGCTATTTTAAAGACGAAAATTTAAGCCCTTATGGAAAGTCTTTGCTTGAGCTTTATGAAAGCTTATGCCACAAATATGAGATAAATCTTGACACTTACTCCATTTTATTTAACGATTATCGCCCAAAACTCTTTAGCTTAGAGCGATTTTTACTTTTTTTAAAAAGGCTTTAAATGGAAGAATTTTATATGAATTTAGCCTTAAAAGAGGCGTGGAAATATCAGTTTTTAACCTACCCTAATCCCGCAGTTGGTTGTGTTATTCTTGATAAAAATGGTAAAATTTTAAGCATAAAAGCCCACGAAAAGCAAGGACAACCTCACGCCGAATTAAACGCCATTAAAGAGGCTTTAAGGCTTTTAAAGCCTGAATTTAGCTTTCCTAAAGAGCCAAATGCCCTGCACGAATTTATTCTTAAAAATCATCAAAACTTACTTCAAAACGCCACTGCTTTTGTTACCTTAGAGCCTTGCGCACATCAGGGCAAAACCCCACCTTGTGCGAAGCTTTTTAGCACACTTAAATTTAAAAAAGTTTTTGTAAGCGTGAAAGATGAAAATAAAATCGCAAGCGGTGGGGCAGAGCTTTTAAAACAAAATGGCATTTTAGTCGAAATGGGAATTTTAGAAAAAGAGGGCAGGGAGCTTTTAAAGCCCTTTTTAAAATGGCAAAAAGGCACTTTCAAGCTTTTTAAACTTGCTTTAAGTCTTAATGGCAGTGCTTTGGGTAAATTTGTCAGTAACGAAACAAGCCACACCTATGCGCATCAAATTCGCTCAATCATCGATTTCTTAGTCGTTGGAGGAGAAACGCTAAGAAAAGATCGCCCCATTTTAGATTCAAGACTTTGTGGAGGGAAAGCGCCAAATCTTTGCATTTTAAGTCGCCAAAATTTAGAAAGCTTTGATAAAACTATCCCCGCTTTTAAGGTCGAAAATCGCCAAATTTTTACCCAAATCCCACAAAATGCGAAATTTTTAATGTATGAGGGCGGGGCGGAGTTTTTAAAAAGCCTTAAGGAGCAAATGGATATGTTTTTAATCTTTCATAATGCGAAGTTTAATAAAGAAGAAAATGTTAAGCTTGATTTGGAGCTAAAGCCCCTTTTTAGAGGAGATTTTAAGGAGGATAGTTATGGAATTTACGAACTTTTATAATTATGCAAGGAGTGATTTAAGATTTATCACGCTTAAAAGCGTTGAGATAAATCACCCCCTTTATACGCTAAATTCTAAGCAAGATACCTTAAATCCAAACGCTGAAAGCTTTAATTATACAAGCAAAAAAAGCTATCATTTTAAAGAAAATGACAAAATTTTACTTTGTAATTTAGGGAGTAAAATCACGCTTTTTCGCAATCTCACTCAAAAAGAAGATAATTTTAAAGAGGCTAAAATAAAACATTATATTTTTTTATGTTTTTTAGGAATTTTTGCCTTGCTTTTTGTCTTTTTTGCCGCTTTTAATTCCTTTGCTTTGCTTTATCTTATCTTACTCAGCGCAAATTTAATTTTACTTGTTTTAGGCTTGATTAATCTTGGCTTACTTTTTAAGCAAATTCGCATTTTAAAAACAAGTAAGCAAAATGAAATTGAGGATTTTTTAAAACAAAATTTAAGCAAAAATTCGGCATAATTTGCGTTTTTTGTGGGGCATTAGCTCAGCTGGGAGAGCACGACGCTGGCAGCGTCGGGGTCAGCGGTTCGAGCCCGCTATGCTCCACCAGTGGTTCCGTAGCTCAGTTGGTAGAGCACTACCTTGACATGGTAGTGGTCGTTGGTTCGAGTCCAATCGGAGCCACCATTTTAAAGGCTTCATTTGCAAGGCTTCATTTTACATACACAAAGGGTTAGAGACGAGGATTTGATCGTCTATATTTTAAGCTCTAAGGCACTTTTAAAGACTTATAGATTTTATGGATTAAGACACTCAAGCATACTAAATGGCTATAAAATCGACTTTGCTCTAGAAGAAAACTCCACCTTTCTTCCGCGTCTTAAAGATGTGCTTCATTTAGGTTTTTCGTGGATTTTAGATAGGGAAAAAATGCTTTTTTGGCAGGAATTTATCCGCCTTTTATATGGGCATTTAAAGGAGGTAAATGAGCTTGATAGCTTTTATTTTGACCTACTTGATGAGTGTGCTAAACGCTTTTCAAAGCAAAATCCAAAAAGAGTTATCCTTGATGCCTATGTGAGAATTTTAGAATTTGAGGGGAGGCTGCATAAAGACTTCATTTGCTTTGCGTGTGATGAAAAAATTAAAGGCAATATCACGCTTTTAAGAGCCTTTTTACCTTCGCACGATTTTTGTGCTTTTTCTTATGAATTTTCACACCAAAAACTTGAAATTTTTTATGAGAAGAAAAATTGCTCCATTTTTGATGATGAAGAAATTTCTAAAATTTATAAACTAATTAAACAGGGTTTATGAATTTTCTTCTTCTAAAAATTCCAAAAAAGGTGCTTTAAGCATTTCTATTTCATTTTCATCATATTCTATTTGACGCTTGATTTTATCTTCGCAAAAATTATAAAGCCCTGTTTGGTTAAGCTCTAAATAAAAACTTTTTGAATTTGAAACAAATTCTAAGATATTATCCACTTCTTTTGGCTGACTTTGGATATAAATTTTTGCTTCAAAGACCATATTTGAAAGACTTTTAAGCTTTCTTTTAATCTCGTGTTTTAATTTTACGAGCTGTTGATATTCTAAGGTGCTTCTTTCATATTTCTTTAAAATATCATCATAAATCGCCATAAGTTTTATTTCGATTTCTTGGGGGTCTTTTGATTTTTTGATTTTAATAATCTTAGTTTGATTTTGCACGAGATAAAGATATAAATTTTGTTTTTGTTTTATTAAATTTGTCAATTTAGTATCAAGTTTATGAAGTAAGGCTCTAAGTTCTTCCATTTCGTCCTTATATTCATTATTGATTAAGGTTTCTGGAGAAACCTTAATGCGGTTATTTGACTTCATATTTTTAAGAATAATTAAATTTTTCTTAGGATAGAGCTTACTATCTGTAAATAAATCTTCAATAAAAATATTATCCGCTTCTATTTTAGATGCGATGCAGTGTTTTACATAGACATTTTTTGCCTTGATTTTACCACGCTCTAAATTTTTAATAAAAACAACATCGCCCTCAAAAAAACCCTTGTGATTAGCTATAAAGGCACTTTGTACGTAAATTTTTGACTTTGCGTGTGTCGCACCTGAAATTTGAATTTTAGTGGCTTTTAGTTCTGTTGCTCCCACATGTCCCTCGATATTAACATTAGCGACTTTTATACTAACTATGCCCGATTTTACCGCATCATCATTGAAATTTTTATTTGAAACTTCTACATTAATCTCCTTATCTAAATCTGTTTTAATTGATCCTGTATTTTTTAAATCCACTCTTGAAACCTTTAAAGAATTACTCACACTAAAGCCCTCAATGTCCTTAGTCAAAAAACCATACTTTGCACTAAAATACTGCGTTTTATCTGGCAAATTTGTAGCATAAATGCTCTCATCTTTTAAAATAATGCTATTTGCTATCTTCTTCAAAGGCTCGAGTGTAAGAAGTTCTCCTTTTAAATTTCTTCCCTCTTTTCCTATCTTTTTATGAATAAATTCAAATAAAAGCTCATCTTTCTCCACGGGCTGAGTATAATCTCTTTCATCATAGCCTCTATCTTCGCTTGCGGTTTCTCCTACATTACGATAAAAGATGAGTTGTGCTTTTTGATGTTCGATTTTATCAACACCTTGTGCCACTACAAATTCAAAACCCTTAGCCTTGTTTTCTTTCAGCAAAGAAACGCACTGGTCTAAATGTGCTTCCAATTCTTTATCCAAGCGAAGAAGAAGAAATTGATTTTTAATCAAAATTTTATACAAAGCCTGTCTTAAATTCTCTTTTAAATCTAAAGTCGGGTCAAATTTCTCATAGTCCAAACACGCTTTTAAAAGGGTTAAATTTGCATTAGTCTTTAAGGAAAATTTGAAAGGATTTTCTTCTGCTTTAGTAAAAATTTCTATTTTAAATTTTTGATAAAATTCATCATAATTTTTTACAAAAAAATCATTAGAATAAAACACTTCAAGCTCATTTTGCGTATAACTTTTACTTCTTTCAGGGTTTCTTTTGATACAAAAAGTGTTAAAGTCTAAAATGCGAAAATCCAACTTAAAATCATAATTTTCTTGTTCAAATTTTAAAGTTTCAAAGGGGTTTGCTACTTGCAAAATTTTATTTTCAAACATTGCTTTTTCCTATCATTTCAAATTCTTGTTCTAAATCCTTAAGGCTTTTAAGCTCCTCCTCTTCTTTTTCTAAATAAACCAAAATTTGCCCACAAGTTTCGCATTTTAAAAAGCCTTTTTCTGTCATAAGTTCTTCGTGTATGCTTCTTGGCATTTGGTGAATTTTATCCTCACACGCACAAAGATATTTAAAGCATTCTTCTTGTTCTAAGGCAGGATTTCTTAAAGTGTGTAAAGTTTTGTAGGTTTCTAGGCTAAAATGCACTTCATTAAGATGAAGTGCTTTGTATTTGTAAGTATCAATCCACTTATCATCAACGCAAAAATGCTTTGCAATCCAGTCTTTTGTCAAAATGGCAAGCTCTTTTGCGAAATTTTGAGGATCTTTAGAATAATTTAAAATTTCTTTCGTTTTTTCCACTAAAAATCTATGAGAAGCCTTATGTTCCTCTAATAATGGAAAATCAATCTCTTTCATATAATTTTCTTCATCTTTAAAATGAATTTTAATATAGTCAAAAAGCTTTATAATCGTCTTTTTAAGTTCCTCTTGCAAGGAGTCATCATAATGCTCTAAAACCTCTTTAGCAAGTTCATTGGCACGAATTGTGATGTCAAATATAAGCTCGTGTTGCTTATCAAGCGTGTAATTGTTAATGCTAAATTCCTTAGTCCAATCAATCTTTTTGTTCATTATTAATCCTTTATTCAATCTAATCGATTTTATATATTATTTAATATATTTTATCAAAAAAAAAAAAAAAACAAAATTAAATTTTTAATAACTCAACGCTTTTTAAGGCAAAATCATTATAATTTGATCGCCTTTTCTCAGACCTGTGCAATGTTTTCTTTAGGCAAAGCTTCAGGGTGGGAACACAGCAGAGCACTTAAATTTAATGTGTGCCGCAGTCATCTGGGGAGAGGTTTTGATACTTTATCCTATCTTTCACACCCGCTTTTTCAAAGCCCTTTAGCCTTAATAAACAGCTATCACAAGCCCCACAAGCCTCATTTTCACTCTCATAACAAGACCAAGTCAGCTCCAAAGGCACATTTTCTTTTAAAGCAAGACTTACAATTTCAGCTTTATTTAAATGCACCAAAGGGGTTTTAATGCTTAGTTTAAATCCCCCGCTCGTTCCCTCATTGATAAAACTTTCCGCCTTTTTGATAAAATCTTCACTACAATCAGGATAACCGCTACTATCCTCCTCCACCACGCCGATATAAAGAGCCTCACAGCCCTCTTTCTCCGCTAAAGAAGCCGCTATGCTTAAAAACACCCCATTTCTAAAAGGCACATAAGTGATAGGCAAAGTGCTTTCGTGTAAGGAATTTTTAGGCACGGCAAAATTTTCATCAACCAAAGCATTTCCGCCTATGTCTTTAAGAAAACTCGCATTTAAAACATAGCGTTTTAAAACGCCTAAATGCTCACAAATTTGATGAAAACATTTTCTTTCTTTATTTTCTGTGCGTTGATGATAGTCAAAATGCAAAGCGATGATTTCATAACCCTCTTTCTTCGCCAAATACGCGCATAAAGTGCTATCCATACCTCCGCTTATTACACATAAAGCTTTTTTCATTTTTTACCTTTTCATTTTAGTGCATATCGTCAAATCATTCTAAAATTTGACATCTTGCAAAAAAAATCATAAAAATTTATAATAATGCCTTAAATTATAAGGATAAAAAATGATTGATATTAAATTAATAGAGCATATATTCAAAGCTGCTTCGATTAGCCGTTGGAATGACTATCCTAGAATGGCAAATTTAGTCGAGCTTGACAAACAAGCGCATAAATTTATTATTGCTTATTTTATCGCTAAAATGGAAAAAGATGTCGATATGAGAGTAATTATCGAGGGAGGAATTTTTGAGTTTTTAAGTCGCGTTGCGGTTACTGACATACGCCCTGATGTCTATCATCAAATCGTGCGTCAAAAAAAAGATGAGGTTAATCACTGGGTTTTTAGCGTATTAGAGCCTATGATAGAAAAGATTGAAAATGGCGAATTTCTTAAACGCTTTGAAAATTATATTAAAGGTAGTGATTATCCAAAAGAAAGATTGATTTTAAAGGCGGCATCTTATTTTGCCACGCGTTGGGAATTTAATATCATCTATCAAACTTCTTCTTTTTTAAGTGATATTGAAGAAATTAAAAATAAGGTTGAAGAGGAGTTGGAAGATTATTATGAGCTTATCGGTGCTAGGAAAATCGCCCTCAATCAAAAAATCGCAAAACTTGTAGATTTAAGTGGGCGTCTTCGCTTTCAAAAGCGGTGGGCACAAACACCTCGCATACCAGAAACTGCAGTGCTAGGACATATGCTTGTTGTGGCGATTTTGGGCTATTTTTACTCTCTTAGCATTAAAGCCTGTGATAAAAGGCTAGAAAATAATTTTTATTGTGCCTTGTTTCACGACCTACCAGAAAGCTTAACGCGTGATATTATAAGCCCTGTAAAATACGGTATAAGCGGACTTCACACTATTATAAATGATTATGAAATGCAACTCATTAATGATAAAATTCTACCCTTTGTCCCCGAACACTTAAGGGCTGAATTTGCCTATATTTTAGGCATTAGAGAGGGTAGGGGTGAAGAGGAAAAATGGGTGAAAAATGAATTTGAAAATCGCACCTTTAAAAATGGTAAAACCCAGCTTTGTAGTGGAAGTTTAAGCATTTGTAATAGTGATGAATTTGGGGCAATCGATGGCAAGGCACTTAAATATTGCGATAAATTAGCCGCTTTCATTGAGGCTGGACTTTCTATAAGTTACGGGGTGAAATCTAAAGAGCTTTTAAGTGGTTTTAATGAAATGTTTAAATTTTTCTCTCAAAATAAAAGCATAGATGGAGTGAATTTTTTCACTCTTTGCGAAGAATTAAAAGAGGAATTTAATATCATTTAAAGAGTGAAACAAGCATTAGCTTAAAACTCACAAAAAGATTAGGCTAATTTTCCTAGCCTAAAATTAATGCAAATTTTCGATATAAGATAAAGCTGAAAGTGCTGCCACAGCTCCGTCTCCAGCCGCACAAATGACTTGTTTAGGAGCGTCCTTTCTTAAATCCCCTGCGGCAAAAAGTCCTGCAATATTTGTTTGCATTTTAAGATTAACGCTTACTTGCCCCCCTGCTTCCATTTCACACAAAAATGAGCCGTCATCTTGCTTTAAAATCTCATTTCTTACATTAAGTCCTACAAAGGTAAAAATTCCCGGCACCTTTAAATCTCTCTCGCCATTTTGAAGTTTAAGTTTTACGCCCAAAACCCCACTTGCATCGCCATAAACCTCATCAACACTTGCATTTGTGATGAGTTCGATTTTCTCATTTTTCTTAACCTTTTCTACCGTGCTAGGAGCGGCTCTAAATGTATCACGGCGATGAATGAGGTAAATTTTAGAACAAATATTTGCAAGGTATAAAGCCTCTTCAAGTGCTGTATCACCCCCACCTAAAACGGCGACTTCTTTATTTTTATAAAAAAAGCCATCGCAAGTTGCACAAGTGCTAACCCCACGCCCAAAAAATTCCTCTTCACCCTTAAAACCAGCTTTCTTAGGTGCTGAACCTGTGCAAACAATCACCGCTTTTGCCATTTCACTCTTACCCCCCTCAAGCTTGATTGTAAAAGTGCCGTCTGCATTTTTACTCACTTGCTCAACGCCGACCATTTCGTGCTTTAAGCCAAAACGCATACATTGCTCACTCCAAGGTGTCATAAAAGAAATTCCGTCCATTACCTGTGCAACTCCGGGGTAATTTTCAATTTCAGAGCTTGAAGTGATTTGCCCTCCTGGCATACCCTTTTCAAACATTACAACATTTTTAAGACCGCCTCTTGTCGCATAAAGTCCCGCACTAAGTCCTGCGGGACCACCACCTATAATTGCCAAATCTAACATTATTTTTCCTTTAAATTTTATTTTTGCTTAATGATACAAAAATTTTCTTAAAGCTAGTTAATAAAAATTATTATTTAAAAAATTTATATTTTATAAAATCACTGGGCGAACTTGATTTTTTGATAGCATTTTTCACATTTTAAATTAAAGCAGAAAATGGCAATTACCCTAGCAGTAAAAAAGGGAAGTTTTATACATACCTATGATGAAAAAGGGCGACAAATATCATCAACACCGGTCTAAAAACTATGCCTTTTTTAAGGCATAAAAATCACTTCAACCAAGCTTTCATTTTCTAAAATTTCACTTTCTTTTGGCACTATCATCAAGGTGGCTTTGTGGTTAAGATTATTGATAATTGCACTAGAACCCTCTTTTTTACCCTTTAGATTAGCCACTATGCGTCCATTTTGAAATTCCACATTACAAGCGACAAATTCCAAATGGGGCGACTTTCTCTTATAAACGCCCTGTAAAAAGGCTTTACAGACATAATCTTTAGGCTGAAGTAACCAAGCGTTTAAAAGCTCTCTTGCATATAAATTAAACATCACCATAGCAGAGTATGGAAAGCCCGGTAAGGCAAGGATAAATTTCTCTTCAAATTGTGCGATTTTGATATGGCGACCGGGCTTTATATCAACCTTATCAATGATGACTTCATACTCTCTAACTGCTTTTTTTAAAAAATCAAAATCTCCCATAGAAACGCCCCCTGTTGTGATTAAAATATCGCAAGTTTTAAGGGCATTTTCTAAGGTGCTTTGTGTAAGCTTTTCTTCATCTTTTAAAAGGGGGAAGACTCTAGCCTCACAGCCTAATTTTTGTGCTAAATTTGCTAAGGCGATGTGATTTGACGAGCGAATTTGTGCAGGATTTTCCAAAATCTCGCCTAAATCTTTAATCTCACTTCCACTACTTAAAACCCCCACCACAGGACGCACAAAAACGCTAATGTGAAAAAAGCCAAGTTCAGCTAAAAGGGCGATTTCACTATAATCAAGCTTTGTTCCTTTTGCTAGTAAAAGCTCACCCTTTTGGTAACTTTCCCCCACTTTTCTCACCGCAAAACTTTTTTTAACCGCCTCTTTAATGTAAATTTGCCCCTCTTTAAGCTCGACATTTTCCACAGGCACCAAAGTATCACTACCCTCACTCATTAATGAACCTGTGAAAGTTTTCACGCAAGTGCCACTTTCGACCTTAAATTCAGGCATTTTTCCTGCTGGAGTTGTGCCTAAAACTCTCAAAGGCTTATCTTGCTCGTCAAATTTGAGTGCATAGCCGTCCATAGCAGAAATGGGGAATTCTGGCTGGTTTTGAGGTGCTTTTATATTTTGAGCTAAAATGCGTCCTAGACACTGCGTTAGGGCGATTTTCTCCACCTTTTCATAGGGCTTAATATGTGCTTTTAAAAGCTCTAAACTTGTTTCATAAGACATTAACATTGTTTATCCTTAAGCTAAAATTCCAGCGCCCTTAAGTTTATAAGAGCGTTTTTTCGCGTAAATTTTTTCACCCTTTATCACATCATATTTCCAAATGGGCGCACTTTTTTTAAAATCTTCCACAAAATCATTTAAAAGCTTTAAGCCAAGCTTTCTATTTTTACTCAAAACCCCTGCTAAATAAGAGCTTTGATGAATTTTTACCTCTCCTAAAGAATGCGCGAAAAAAAACTTCACTCCCTCATTTTTGTAATTTTCTTCCCAGCCTTTAAACCATGCCTTTAAAAGCGGCTCATAAATTTCAAAGCTAAGAGCCTCTACAATGCCTTTTTTTTCATCACTTTCCTCTTCTCTCACTATGCCGCAAAAGCTCAAAAATGCCCCGCAATTTTTGTCCTTAAGGCTTTCATACCATTTTGCATAAATGAGGCTTATCTTTAAAGCACCTTTGTGAATTTCAAACATCTAGCCTCCACAAACAGGTGGTAAAAGGGCGATTTTATCCCCTGCTTTTAAACTGACATTTTCATCAAAAACCATAACGCCATTTAAACAAACCGCACAAAGCTCAAGCCACTCTTTTAGGCTCTCATCTTGTTTTAAAATTTCCTTAAGCTCTTTTAAAGAGGAGATTTCAAGCTCTAAATTTGCTTTATTGATAGGTCCTAAAAATTCAATCGTTACCATTATCTTCAACCTCCAAATTTCCCATCATACCTAAATCCTCGTGTTCTAAAATATGACAATGATACATTCTAAGCCCCTTAAAATCTTGTTTCATTCTAAGCCTTAATTCTTCATTGGGACGGACATTAATCGTATCTCTTAAGGCTCTAAATTCGGCTTTTTTAATCTTGCCATTTAATTTTGATGAAATGAGTTCAAACTGCGTCCCGTGTATGTGAAAAGGATGATCCATATGAGATTTGTTAATAATAATCCAATCTTCAACAACCCCCACCTTAGATCTTAAATCAATGCGTTTTAAATCATAAATTTTATTATTGAGTAAAAACATCGAAGCTAAAGCCTTTTTTAAGTCCTCTTCGCCTTTTTTCATCAAGCCGTGCATTTGCGTATGATCTTCACTCATAATCACTTCTTTAAATTCCTTAGGCTCTTCTAAAGGCTTGAATTGTTTTAAAGCTTTTGGAAGTTCTATATTTTCTTTTTTTATACTAATATCAGCTAGAAAAAGTGTGCTAGGCTCTTCTTTTACCATCATTTTATCCCTATCATAATAAAGACTTTCTAGCTTAAATTCGCCACCCTCTGGCACAGAGATTAAAAATTCCGCCCTTGAAGCGGGGCCTAAAAAAAGCTCATCTTTAAAAAGTGGTTTTTCTATCAAGCCCCCATCAGTGCCGACAAGGATAAATTTAGCCCCTTGTATGCGTAAATTTAAATACCTTGCCGCGGTGGCGTTGTAAATGCGGATGCGTTCCTTTGTGCTAAGGGTAATTTTAGGCTTAAACTGCCCATTAATAAGCACAAATTCCCCCTCCCTGCCATTAAGCCAATCAACAAGGTGATTATTTGAAATTTGAGCGTTTTCATCAAGTCGTAAATCGCTTATCATCAAATCTTTTTCTTTAAGATGACTTAAAGCATCTTTTTTAGCCCTCACTACAAAAGCCCCAGCCAAACCCATAGAAACTTGCTTAGAGCTAATAAAATGCGGATGCGGATGATACCAGTAAGTCCCTGCACTGTCTTTAGGGATTGTAAAACGATATAGTCTTTCTTCTCCAGCTAAAATGGGATCGTGAGGATTTCCATCTTGCTCAGGTGGAACTAAAACTCCGTGCCAATGTATGGTTGTAGGCTCTTTGAGTTTATTTTTAACGATGATTTCAACGACATCTTCTTCAAAAACTTCTATTTTTGGAGCTGGAATTGAGCCATTGTAAGTATAAAATTTAGTTTTTTTACCTTTAATGAGTTCCATTTCGCTTTCTTCAATGTCAATTTTTGCACGGAAAAAATTTCTCTTTTTGCTTTCATTTTGAAGTAGAGGTAAGGCTTTTAGCATTTCTCCTTGCGGAAAAATATTAGGATCTAAAAGCTTTAAATTTTTGGGAGCAAAATTGATAAAAGAAGTATTTAAATTCGTATGATTAACGCTATGATGCATGTGGTGGCTTTGCATAGGATTAGCGTAGGCTATGCCTAAACTTGCCAGGCTTAGTGCGTTAAATTTTAAAAAATTTCTTCTATTCATAAATTTTCCTTATGTCTATTAATTTTTGATAATTGTAACCATTTTTTTAAAATTTTTTGTAAATGTTTATTGTGAATTATTGTGTTAATTTTGTTATGATTTGGCAATTTAATTAAGGAAAAATAATGTTTTATGAAACAATTCAAACACCAGCTTACATTTTAGAAGAAGATAAATTAAGAAGAAATTGCGAACTTTTAGCTAAAGTGAGTGAGGAAAGTGGAGCAAAGGTGCTTTTAGCCTTAAAGGGCTTTGCCTTTTCTGGAGCGATGAAAATCGTAGGGGAATACCTGCACGGCTGCACTTGTAGCGGACTTTGGGAAGCGAAATTTGCTAAAGAATTTATGGATAAAGAAATTCATACTTTTTCGCCCGCTTTTAAAGATGAGGAATTTGATGAAGTTGCAGAGCTTTCTCATCATATCGTTTTTAATTCTTTACATCAATTTCATCATTTTAAAGAAAAGGCTAAGGCTAAATCTTTAGGGCTGCGTTGTAATCCCGAGTATTCCTTAGCGCCAAAAGAGCTTTATAATCCTTGTGGGCGATATTCTAGACTTGGAATTTTAAGCAAAAATTTAGAAAATGCAGATTTAAGTGAGGTAAGTGGGCTACATTTTCACGCCTTATGTGAGGAAAGTGCGGAGGCTTTAGAGGCAGTTTTAAAAGCTTTTGAGGCTAAATTTGGTAAGTGGCTTACACAGATGAAATGGGTGAATTTTGGTGGAGGACATCACATCACAAAAAAGGGCTATGATGTGGAGAAACTCATCGCTCTTTGTAAGAAATTTAGCGATAAATTTGGGGTGCAAGTGTATTTAGAGCCGGGTGAGGCTGTGGGCTGGCAAACAGGCGTTTTGGTCGCTTCTGTTATCGACATAGTTGAAAATGAAAAGCACATAGCTATTTTAGACACTTCAAGCGAGGCACATATGCCTGATACTATCATCATGCCTTATACGAGCGAGGTTTTAAATGCTAGGATTTTAAGCACGAGGGAAGGAGAGCAAATTTCAAGTTTAAAAGAAGATGAAATGGCATATTTGTTAGCGGGAAATACTTGTTTAGCAGGTGATGTAATGGGGGAATATGCCTTTAAAAGTCCGCTTAAAAGGGGCGATAAAATCGTCTTTTTGGATCAAATTCATTATTCTATCGTCAAAAACACGACTTTTAATGGCGTTATTTTGCCAAATTTAATGCTTTATACCAAGGAAAAAAAGCTTGAGATGATTAGAAAATTTTCTTATGAAGATTATGCAAAAAGAAATTGATTTATTATGTCAATAAAACATAAAATAATTTTCACATCTTTGTCAAATTTTCTTTAAAAAATGTAAAAATTTTATATTCAAATAATTTTTCAAAAATGATTTAAAATACTAAATTTTGGTATTTTTAATATCATTTATCATATAATGAAAGTGTAAAAATTTTTATAAATTTCAGTTTTTTTTAAATCAAATAGTATTATGATACAAGCAAGTTTTAAAGAGGCTTAGAGTGCGTAATAGGCAATTTTTGCATAATATTATCTGCCCTAAAAACAAGTCTTAAAAAAGTTGGGGAAAAGTGTGAATTTAGAGAATTTAAGATCTGCTAGGAGTCTTTATTATCAATGCTTTGGTGAGGTTTTTTCTTTTTCTTTTTCTAAAAATAGATTAGCAAATTTGACTCAGTATCTCAATGCGATGAATGAGTGCATTTTTGATGATACTTTAAAGACAAATTTTGCTTTTTTGCTTGAAAATTTGAAAACTCCACAAGATATGCAAAAGCTCATTAAAGAGTATGACCTTTTATTTTTAGCTTTAAAAAGTGCTATTCCTACGACTTTTTCTTACATAGAAGAGGGATTTGAAAATTCAAATGCCTTGCTTTTAGTGCGTCAAATTCTTATCAAAAGTAAGCTAAGAAGAAATGAAGCTTTTTTTAAAGAAGGCGAAGATAGTGTCGGCTTTTGTTTTCTTTTAATGAGTGAATTTTTAAGAGAAAAAAATGATGATTTAGCAAAAGAGCTTTTTGAAAGGCTTATTAATCCTAACATCGATGAATTTTTTAATCTTATCTTGGTCAATGAGGCTGCTTTATTATTTAAAGAAGTGGCTTTAATAGGTGTGGCTTTTATGGAATTTGAAAGATTTTGTTTTGAGCTTGAAAAGCCTATAAAAACACAAAGTAAAAAGGTGCAAAATGACCTTTCTAGATCTGAATTTTTAAGGAGAGAAACTAACAAACAAAGGAGAAAGCTTGGAAAAACGCAGGAAATTTCTTAAAAACTCTGCCCTAGCCTTAGCTGGAGTAGGCGTTTTAGGTGCGACAAGTGTGGCTTTTGGCGAAGAAAAAGCCGAAAATAAACTTGTTCGCGGAAAGAGTAAAAAAAAGGAAGTGCTTTATCAAAGAAGTGCTAACTGGGAAAAATACTACATAAAGGCTGAATAATGAAATTAAATCGTCGTTCATTTTTGAAAATGGCAGCACTTTCAAGCCTTGCGACTCCGCTTTTAGGGCGTAGTGAGGTCTTAAGAGAGGCTAGGGAAAGTGAGCTAAGTGAGGCTTTTGAAGGAAGCAAAAAGATAAGAAGTGTTTGCACTGCTTGTTCTGTGGGCTGTGGAGTTATCGCTGAAGTGCAAAATGGCGTTTGGCTTAGGCAAGAAATCGCCCAAGATCACCCTGTGAGCTTTGGGGGACATTGCTGTAAGGGTTCTGATATGATTGATATGGTGCGTTCTCATGTGCGTTTAAAATACCCTATGAAAAAAGAAAATGGCGAATGGAAACGCATAAGTTACGAGCAAGCTTTAAGCGAAATAGGAGAAAAATTAGCCGCTTATCGTAAGGAAAATCCTGAAAGCGTGATGTTTATAGGTTCTGCGAAATTAAGCAATGAACAAGCCTATTATATCCGTAAATTTGCTGCCTTTTTTGGAACAAATAATATAGACCATCAAGCTAGAATTTGACATAGTGCAACAGTCGCCGGTGTGGCGAATACATTTGGTTATGGCGCGATGACAAATCATCTTGGCGATATACAAAGGTCAAAATGTATTTTCATTATAGGAGCAAATCCAGCTGTAAATCATCCTGTGGGTTTTAGACATTTCTTAAAAGCTAAGGAAAAGGGTGCAAAACTTATCGTTGTTGATCCTCGTTTTACAAAAAGTGCAGCAAAGGCGGACATTTACGCACAAATTCGTCCGGGCACTGATATAGCCTTTATGTATGGTATGCTTAAAATTATCTTTGATGAAGGTTTAGAGGATACAAAATACCTTGATGAAAGGGTTTTTGGCATTGATAAAATTAGAGAAGAAGCGGCAAAATGGGACGCTAAAGAGGTTGAAAATGTTACAGGCATACCAGAGACTAAATTAAGAGAAATTGCTCTTGAAGTCGCTAAAAATAAGCCTACAACGCTCATTTGGGCTATGGGACTTACCCAACACACCGTAGGCACTTCTAATACACGTTTAGCACCTATTGTGCAAATGGTGCTTGGTAATATCGGTAAATTTGGCGGTGGAGTGAATATTTTAAGAGGACACGACAATGTGCAAGGTGCGTCCGATGTGGCTTGTTTGAGTGAAAATTTACCCGGCTATTATCCTTTAAATGAAGCAAGTTGGAGATATTACGCACAGATTTGGGGTGTGGATTATGAGTGGCTTTTAGGAAATTTCGTCAGCAAAGAGTGGATGCATAAAACGGGCTTAAGCCTTGCTAGATGGTGGGCTGCGGCTTTAAATGGCAAGGACGGAAATGATAAAATCGACAATGCAGGCACAGCTCTTAAAGCCCTAGTTGTATTAGGTAATGGTATCACTTCAACTGCCCAACAAGCTAAGGTTAAAGAGGGCTTGGAGGCTTTAGAGCTTTTGGTTTTGGCTGATCCTTTTGTCAATGAAGCGGGCATCATAGCCGAGCGTAAAGACGGAGTTTATCTCCTCCCTGCGGCAACGCAGTTTGAAACAAGCGGAAGCGTTACAGCAACAAATCGTAGCGGGCAGTGGAGATTTAAAGTTGTAGAGCCGCTTTATGAAAGTAAGGAAGATCAAGAAATTTTATTTGAACTTGCAAAAAAACTAGGTTTTTATGAAGACTTTACTAAAACCTTACGCGATGAAAATGGACAAATTGTTTGGCCTGAAAATGCTACAAGAGAATTTACTGGGGCGATTCGTAGCATTGGGCTTAATGGCTGGAGTCCTGAAAGGCTTAAAAAACACGCACTAAACTGGGATAAATTTGATGAAATCACACTTGAGGGTAAAGAAGGTGAGGTAAAGGGAGAGTATTTTGGACTTCCTTGGCCTTGTTGGAGTGAAAAGCATCCAGGCTCTCCTGTGCTTTACAATACCGACATCGAAGTGGCTAAGGGTGGTATGGGCTTTAGAAATAATTTTGGGCTTGAGTATGAAGGTGAAAGCCTTTTAGCTAAAAATGCTCCACTAAATTCGCCGATAAATACAGGGTATCCGCAAATCACTAAGGATAATATAGAAAAGGTTTTAGGCATCACATTAAGTGAAGAAGAAAAGGCTAAAATGGGTCCAACTTGGGCTTTAGATGCGAGTAATATCATCGCTACAAAATGTATGGAAAAAGGCATAGTGCCTTATGGTAACGCTAAGGCTAGAGCTGTGGTATGGACCTTTAAAGATCAAATTCCGCTTCACAGAGAGCCACTTCACTCTCCAAGAAATGATTTGGTGCAAAAATATCCTAGCTTTGAAGACCAAAAAGCTCTTTATAGAGTGGATACGAAATTTATTTCCGTGCAGCAGGCTAAGGATTATTCTAAGGAATTTCCTCTTAATCTTGTTACTGCGCGTCTTGTCAATATGAACGGTGCAGGTATGGAAAATAGGGCTTCTATGTATCTTACTCGCCTGACGCCTGAGATGTTTTGTGAGATTAATGAAAAATTAGCTCAACAAGAAAATATTAAAAAAGGCGATATGATATGGGTGCATTCGCCTGAGGGCACGAAGATTAAAGTGCGTGTGAAAATCAACAACGGCGTAGCTGAAGATATGATTTTCCTTCCTTTCCACTTTACAGGCGTAATGCAAGGCGTGGATTTAACGCATAATTTTCCTGAAGGTACAAAGCCTTATGCAAGTGGAGAAAGTGCAAATACGGTAACAAATTATGGTTATGACATTATGTGTCAAATTCCAGAAACTAAGGGTGGCTTGTGCCGAATTTCAAAAGACGGAGTATAAGATGAGTAAGATTAATTTTGCAAATTTAGAAAAAGAACGCTTGAAATTCTTTTGCGACAATGAAAGATGTATTGATTGCAATGGTTGCTCTGTCGCTTGTGATGAAGCACACGAATTACCTATAAATATACGCCGCCGCCGTGTCATTACACTTAATGAGGGTGAGGAGGGGAGAGAAGTTTCGACTTCTATCTCTTGTATGCATTGCGATGATGCACCTTGTGCGATTGTGTGTCCTGTGGATTGCTTTTATATTAGAGGCGATGGAGTGGTTTTGCACGATAAAGAAATTTGCATAGGGTGCGGATACTGCCTTTATGCTTGTCCTTTTGGCGCACCACAATTTCCACAAAGTAGTGTCTTTGGAGATAAGGGCATTATGGATAAATGCACTATGTGTGCAGGAGGTCCTGAAGCGACAAATTCGCAAAAAGAAAGAGAGCTTTACGGACAAAATAGAATCGCCGAGGGTAAAGTGCCTGTATGTGCAGCGATGTGTTCAACTAAGGCTTTATTGGTAGGTGAGTCCTCTAAAATAGAGGAAATTTACCAGCATAGATTGGAAAGTAGAAAATACGGCATTAAAGCTCCAAGCGAAAGTATGGAGTGGAAAATAGCCTACACAGGAAAGGAGCGTTTATGAAAAAGCTTTTTTTACTTGTTCTTTGTTTTGTCAATTTATTTGCCTATGGTGAAGAAAGAATGGGGCAAGATACGCAAATTTGGGATTATAATCGTATTACAAATATTGCAAATTATGACATTTTTGGTAAGCTTTGGACAACTTTACAAGGCGAATATATTGCTACCTTAGCTTTGCTTAGTGTGATTGCCGTTTTAGCAGCTTTTGCTTTGCATTATATGGTCATAGGTCCTAAGCAATTCTCTCACGCAGGAAAGAAAATTTACGCTTTCTCACTTTTTGAACGACTTTTTCATTTTATCGCTGCACTTTCGTGGGTGATTTTAGTGCCGACAGGTTTTATTATGATGTTTGGAACGACTTTTGGTGGCGGACTTTTTGTAAGGGTGTGTAAGAATTTGCACGCCATTGCGACTATTTTATTTATCATTTCTATTATTCCTATGTTTTTTTGGTGGATTAAGAGAATGCTTCCAGCAAGTTATGATATTAAATGGCTGATGATAGTGGGAGGCTATTTAAGCAAGGAAAAAAAGCCCGTGCCAGCTGGGAAATTTAATTTCGGGCAGAAATCGTGGTATTACATAGCTGTTTTTGGAGGCTTTTTAATGATACTCACAGGCGGATTTATGTATTTCTTAGACTTTAATTCTGCTCCTGTGCAAAGTATTTTTGGGCTTAGTCATATTGAACTTTTAAGGCTCAGTGCGATTATACATAATCTTTTAGGCATAGTGTGTGCGGTGTTTTTTGGTGTGCATATTTATATGGCTGTGTTTGCGATTAAAGGCAGTATTCATTCTATGGTAAGTGGCTATAAAGAAGAAGAAGAAGTGTATATTTTGCATAGCTACTGGTATAAAGAGCTTTCTAAAAAGAAACAAATCGAGCCTAGCTTTTCTTATGATCATTAAAAAAAGAGAGGAGTAAGCTCCTCTCTTTCATACATTTCAAAACATCTCTTAATTTTTTCTTTTGCAGTAATTGATAAAAAGCTGATTAAAAAATATTTGCTTAAAATCTTAAGTTTGGAGGTGGTGACCCATACGAGACTCGAACTCGTGTTACCGCCGTGAAAGGGCGATGTCCTAACCGCTAGACGAATGGGCCAACACAAAATAAAGAAATGTAATTATATATAAAAATACTTAATTAAACTTTAAATTTCAGTTTTTTTAAGTTCTTTCAAAAGTGGAACTATTTTTGCTTATTTGTGATTTAAGTTGAAGATTAAAGGAGTAATCTATGAAATTCTTATTAAGCCTTTGTGCTTTGAGTGTGGTGCTTTTTGCAGTGCCAATTAAGGAAGTAGCCAACACGGTGGGCGTTAGAGACAATCAGCTCATAGGCTATGGTCTTGTTGTAGGACTTAATGGCAGTGGCGATGGCACAAGTTCTAAATTTACCTTACAATCTGTTTCAAATCTCTTGCAAGGTATGAACATCAAGGTCGATCCAGCCGACATCAAGTCTAAAAATACCGCCGCAGTTATGGTTACCGCAAAGCTTCCAGCCTTTGCAAAAAGTGGCGACAAGCTTGACATCACGGTTTCATCTTTAGGCGATGCGAAATCTTTACAGGGTGGCACACTTTTACTCACAGCTTTAAGAGGTATTGATGGCGAAATTTATGCCATAGCACAAGGCTCACTTTCTACTGGAGGATTAACAGCTAGACCGGGCGGAGCAGGCTCACACTCCACAGCGGCAAGTGTGATGGGTGGGGCAAATGTTGAAAGAGAAATTCCGCAAAATTTTAATGAAAATACCGACTTAACTCTAAGCCTTAAAACGGCGGATTTTAAAACCGCTCACGATATAGAAAGAGTTTTAAATAGTGTTTTTGATGAAAGTGTGGCTAAGGCTATTGATTCACGCACGATAAAGCTTAATAAACCAGAAGAATTTAGTGCTGTGGAATTTATGGCAAGAGTTTTAGAGCAAGATATAGCCTATACTCCGCAAAGTAAAGTTATCATCGATGAAAGAACAGGCACTGTGATAGCGGGTGTTGATGTGGAGGTTGAGCCTGTGCTTATTACGCATAAGGATATTACGATAAAAATCGACCCAAATAACCAAAATGCCATAGCGCAAAATGAGATTGATATGAAGGACGGCGGTGCGATTGACCCGACTTCAAATACCCTTAGGATTTCAAATCCTAAAACAACGGTGGCTAATATTGCAAGAATGTTAAACAAGTTAGGTGCAACGCCAAATGACATTATAGCCATAATGGAAAATTTAAAGCGTGCAGGTGCTATTAATGCAGACTTAGAGGTGATATGATGAAAGTAGATCATTTTTTAAGCACTTATAGTATGGGATCTAGTGTGCTTTTGGAAAAAGTGGCTAAAGGCTCAAATTCGCAAAAAGCGGACGCAAATTTTGCGGCATATTTTAAGGAGCAAGATAATGAGGTTATTGCTAAAACAGATGAAGAAAAGGCTTTAAAGGAGCAAACAGACGCTTTTGAAGCTTTTTTGATTAAGTCTGTTTTAGATATCTCTTTGAAAAACCAAAATTCACTTTTTGGTAAAGATGCGAGTAGTGAAATTTATTCTTCTATGTATAACGATACGATGAGTAAGGCTTTAAGTGGAGGAATGGGCTTTTCAAAATTATTATTTGATTTTTTGAAAGAGAGGGGTTAAGTTTTTGTAATTTTAGTCGATATAGTTTGTAGAGGATTATAAATCAAGGAGGCAGAAATGATAAATCCTATACAACAAAGTTATGTCGCTAGTGCTTCTTTAAATAACACCGGCAAGGTTGAGAGAGAGGCAAAAACAGAGCAAAGTCAAAAAGTGGAAAACGATAGAGTTTCTAAAATAGCTGAGCAAATTAAAAATGGCACATATCAAGTTGATTTAAAAGCCACAGCAGCGGCGGTAGCAGACTCTTTAATCTAAATTTTTTCTCCTTTTTGACTAGGAAAGGAGAAAAAATGCTAAAAAAATGCTTAGATGAGGTTAATGCTATCTTAACAGAAATGATAGAATTAACCGAAGAAGATATTAAAGATATACAGGTTGCCAAACACGACAAGGTTGCTCCTAGTGTCGAGGTTAAAAACGAACTCATCGCTAAATTTGTAACAGCTAAAAAAGAGCTTGACGCTGCTTTAGTGGCTTTAAATAACAGCTCTGCAAAAGGACTTAGCGAAATGCTTGATGAGGAGGATAAGCAAAAGCTTGACTTACTCAAGCAAAATCTTCAAACCCTACACACCAAAAATAAAGAATACGCCAAATATGTCTTCATTGTAAAAGATTTTTTAGACGGCTTAGTCAATACAATGTTTGACATTAATGGTGGAACAAATAATGCTTATGGAGATAAAGAACATATCCCAGAAATTTTTAAAATGAAAGTGTAAAGGAGTGAGAAATGGGTATCTTTGCAACCTTACATACAGGAGTTACAGGCTTAAAAGCTAGCGAAGTGCAAATCGCTACTACAGGTAATAATATCTCAAATGCAAACGCCACTTTTTACACACGCCAAAGAGTTGTACAAACGACAAATGGCTATATTACCACAGGTGGAGTGCAAGTTGGCACAGGAACGGCAATAGAAAGCATAGTGAGACTTCACGATGAACACGCCTATTTTAAGCTTAAAAATGCTAGCACACAGCAAGAATACACAGGCTATTTAGGTCAGGTTTTAGAAGAAATTTCGCAACGCTTCCCAGACCTTAAAAATACAGGGATTTTAAATAATTTAGAAAATTATAATAAAGCTTGGAACGACTTTGCGTCTAATCCTAACGAAAACGCTACTAAAATCGCCCTTGTTAATGCGACTAAAACTTTAGCAGAAAGCGTTAATGAAGCACATAGCACACTTAAAAAAATTCAACAAAAAGTGAATGATGATATTAAATCAACCGTTGAAGAGATTAATAGAATCGGCGAAGAAATTGCGTATTTAAATAAGCAAATTTATGGCGAGGAGGCTTTACCG